>NZ_VPDB01000016.1:0-55227 GCF_013417925.1 Acinetobacter sp. YH12218 | reverse complement strand
TCCAGATTTAAATCCAATAGAAAATATGTGGTCACGAGTCAAGGCGATTCGAACTAAGTTTAGAGTTAAAGATATTGATAAATTATTTAAAGATTACTGTAATGATTTATTTGGTATTTAGCTATATCTGTATTTTCAGCAGCAGAAGCCATAGTGGCAACCATGCTTATACCTACGGCAATACTTAGCGGTAATAACGGGAAGTTTTGAAGCTTTAGAGATTTTTTGCTTGAACTATACATAAAAGTGTGAGCAATGGAGAGAGAGCGCGTATCATAATCTTGAGTGCGATAAATTTAAATAAGGATGATTATCATTTGAAACTATGAATTTGATTAAGCTAATAGACTTTTTAATTTAAATAAAGAATAGATGGAATTTATAGTCAAAAAAACCGCGCTAAAGCACGGTTTCTTAAAATGAATTTAATTATTTAAACTGGATAGAGCCATTTGCACTGACCGTGATTTTAGATTCACCACCTGCCATTTCTTGTTCAGGAATAGCATCGGCACTTGCAGCTTTCATCATCGCCATACGCGGAACTGGCTGACCACCATAATTGCTGGTATTTAAATTAATATTAACCAAGTTGTAGCCTGATTTATTCCATGCCTGAGCGAGCGCTTGGGCACGTTGTTGAAAGTTTTTGGATACTTCAACCATCAGTTCATTTTCAACTTTTTTACGCTGTGCATCTGACACACTAAAGCTGATGGATTGAGTTTGGAAATTTTGTTGTAACTCGCTCACCAATTGGCTAGCAGTTTTAAAGTCAGTACTTTCTAAACGAACTTCAGCACGACCACGCCATTCTTTCAATTTACGACTGTCATTGTCATAAATCGGGTAGGTGCTTTGAGATCCCGTTTCGATTTTTACCGCAGGGTATTTACGGGCTGTGTTCACCGCTTGGGTCATTAATTGGTTGATTTGGGTAGCAAGTTCAGCCGGCTGTTTATTTGATTTTTCAATATATAAAACGGCATACATTTGGTCGTTCGACACTTGGCGAGTAGCATCCGCTTGAATGTTCACGATGTTGTAATTGAGTGGGTCAGCTGCTTGAGTTGCTGCTGCCAAACCTAAACCTGATGCTAATAAAACAGTAGATAAGATAATTTTACGCATTGTTATGACCTATTCTTCTTTCAGAATGACTAATTTAGCTTATGCTGTTATCTTAAAAGGGGATTGTGATGGATTAAAGGAAAATCTGTGGTGGGATTGTAAATCTTTCAAGAAAAATAAATGTAGTGCTTGATGAATATTTATTTAAATAATCAGTACTTAGTTGTTTAAATAATTGATGATTACAATAATCATTCATAAGTTGTAAAAAAGCATAAAATAAAAAGGTTTTCTTTGTTTTGTCACACTGTAAGATGATAATTCAGGCTATCAATCGGATTGATCTGTTTTTTCAGTGCTTGATGCTATGATTTGGTCATAAAAGTTATTTATTTTCCTGAAAAATTCTGTATCATCCGCCCTCTAGTTAGCCATTACATATAGAGCTCTTAAAACTAACTGGAACTCATAAAGCACCGAGTCAAAGGACCGCAAGTCACCCGACTTATTTCTTTTAACCCATATCAGAGATGGTAATTCGATATGAGCGTTTCTTCAGTAAATCCTGCCCCTAATTCTACTAACGAATACTATTTAACTCGCCAAAGTCAAATGGAATCGAATGTTCGTAGCTATCCACGTAAACTTCCACTTGCGATAGCAAAAGCTTTGGGCTGTTGGGTTACCGATGTTGAAGGTACAGAGTACCTTGATTGTTTAGCTGGGGCAGGTACATTGGCACTAGGCCATAATCACCCTGCGGTCATTCAAAGTATCCAAGATACACTTGCAAGTGGTCTCCCATTGCATACTTTGGATTTAACAACGCCTTTAAAAGATGCATTTACTGAAGCATTACTTGAGCAATTACCTGGTGGTAAAGAAGAGTACTGCTTACAGTTCTGTGGCCCATCTGGTGCAGATGGTACAGAAGCAGCAATTAAATTAGCAAAAACTTACACTGGTCGTAGTTCAGTAATCAGCTTCTCAGGTGGTTACCATGGTATGACACATGGTTCTTTAGCAATGACAGGTAACTTGTCTGCGAAGAATGCTGTGAATGGCTTAATGCCAGGTGTTCAATTTATGCCGTATCCGCATGAATACCGTTGCCCATTAGGCATTGGTGGTGAAGCGGGTGTAGACGCATTAACGTATTATTTCGAAAACTTCATTGAAGACGTAGAAAGTGGTGTAACTAAGCCAGCAGCTGTAATCTTGGAAGCAATCCAAGGTGAAGGCGGTGTAGTGACTGCACCTGTAAAATGGTTAAAGAAAATCCGCGAAGTGACTGAAAAGCACAACATCGTGTTGATTCTTGATGAAGTACAAGCAGGCTTTGCACGTTCAGGTAAAATGTTTGCCTTTGAACATGCAGGTATTGAGCCAGACGTCGTTGTAATGTCTAAAGCAGTAGGTGGTAGCTTACCACTTGCAGTATTAGGTATTAAACGTAAGTTTGACGCATGGCAACCAGCGGGTCATACGGGCACATTCCGTGGTAACCAACTTGCTATGGGTACTGGTCTTGCAACAATCAAAACCATCAAAGAACAAAACTTGGCTCAAAACGCGCAAGAGCGTGGCGACTTCTTACAAGCTGAAATTAAAAAATTAGCGGTAGAATTCCCATGTATCGGTAACGTACGTGGCCGTGGTTTGATGATTGGTGTTGAAATTGTTGATGAACGTCAAAAAGCAGATCACATGGGTTCTTTACCAGGTGATTCTCAATTGGCAGCAGCAATTCAAGCAGCATGTTTCAACAACAAATTGTTGTTAGAAAAAGGTGGTCGTAACGGTACTGTAATTCGTTTACTTTGCCCATTGATCATTAACCAAGCTGAATGTGAAGAAGTGATCGTTCGCTTCAAGAAAGCACTTGCTGAAGCACTAGTTGCAACTCGAGGCGCATAAGTCATGGTAGATTTTGCAGAACATCGTAAAGCGTTATTCTGCAATGATGCACAATCCATTGCTGACTATCAGTCAGCAATGGATTCAGCTGTAAAAGCTGTATCTGCATGGTTGCAAAATGACAAAATGTACACCGGCGGTAGCATTAAAGAGCTTCGTAGTGCAATTGCGTTCAACCCTTCAAAAGAAGGTATGGGCGTTCAAAAATCACTAGACCGTATGGTTGAGCTTTTCTTAAATAAAAGCTTAAAAGTACATCACCCACATTCTTTAGCGCATTTGCATTGCCCAACGATGGTAACAAGCCAAATCGCTGAAGTGTTAATTAACGCGACAAACCAATCTATGGACTCTTGGGATCAAAGCCCTGCAGGTTCATTGATGGAAGTTCAGTTAATTGACTGGCTTCGCCAAAAAGTTGGCTATGGTGCAGGTCAAGCAGGTGTATTCACCTCTGGCGGTACGCAGTCTAACCTGATGGGCGTTTTGCTTGCACGTGATGCATGTATTGCTAAAAACTGGAAAGACGAAAACGGTAACCCGTGGTCTGTTCAGCGTGATGGCGTACCTGCGGAAGCAATGCGTAACGTAAAAGTGATCTGTTCTGAAAATGCACATTTCTCTGTGCAAAAGAACATGGCCATGATGGGTATGGGTTTCCAATCTGTTGTCACTGTTCCTGTAGATGCAAATGCACGCATGGACATGGACGCGCTTGAGAAAACCATGGCGCACCTTCGCGCGACGGGCAAAATCGTAGCATGTGTAGTTGCAACTGCGGGTACAACCGATGCAGGCGCAATTGACCCATTGAAAGAAGTGCGTGCGATCACCAACAAATATGGCGCGTGGATGCATATCGACGCAGCATGGGGCGGTGCACTGATTCTTTCAAATGACTATCGTTCAATGTTAGATGGTATTGAACTGTCTGACTCGGTAACGCTTGATTTCCATAAGCATTACTTCCAAACGATTTCATGTGGCGCATTCTTGCTTAAAGATGAAGCGAACTATCGTTTCATGCATTATGAAGCTGAGTACTTAAACTCTGCTTATGATGAAGAGCATGGCGTTCCGAACTTAGTATCTAAGTCACTTCAAACAACTCGCCGTTTCGATGCGTTGAAGTTGTGGATGACAGTTGAAGCGCTAGGTGAAGAGCTTTACGGTTCGATGATCGATCACGGTGTAGGGCTTACACGTGATGTTGCAGATTATATTACTGCAACTGACGGTCTAGAAATGCTGGTTGATCCTCAATTTGCATCGGTATTGTTCCGTGTAGTGCCAGCAGGCTACCCTGTTGAATTGTTAGATACATTGAACCAAAACGTAGCAGACGAATTGTTTGCTCGTGGTGAAGCGAATATTGGTGTAACTAAAGTTGGTCAGGTTCAATCTTTGAAAATGACGACTTTAAGCCCAGTAGCGACTTTAGATAACGTGAAGAATTTACTTGCTCTTGTGCTTGCAGAAGCGGATCGTATCAAAGGCCCAATCGCTGATGGTACATATACACCTGCAATTGACTAATTGTCGTTTTGCAGTTGTAGAAGAAGGAGCTCATTTGAGCTCCTTTTTTTGTCTAAATGAAAAAACAGTTAATGATTTTACAGCCACAATTTTTCATTGAGTGATGATATTTTACTGTGTAGGCAGATTGTTACTTTGAAGGATCAAAGTAACTAAAATCCTTCTCAGGGAAAAGGTACATCCATGTGACCATTACCTTATAGTGACATCCCTGTCGCCAGTCGCGATAGTCATTGATGTTTATCATTTGATGAATGTGATACCACAATATTTATAACCAATATAAGGCTTGTAAAGGAGTTTCCCTCTCCTTGTAGGAGAGGCTTAGGGTGAGGTGAATGCAATACGATATTGATGTTATGCCGCAAATAATGGACTAAAACCTTTCTTACGCAGCAGTTTACGGTACATACTCGAACTACGGTCCGCCGGGAAATGTGCTTCGATGCTTAAATCCAAAGGCAAATATTCAGGCTTTTGCGATTCGGACACCAATCGGTCTTCCTCAAATATTTTCAGGTTAAAGTCGTAAGCATCCTCAATAGGCAAGTCTTTGTCATAGTTACGGCAAATCGGTGCAAATAGACGTGTGGAGCGGGCAGTCATAGGCGAGGCCGCGTTCATAATCACTTGCTTGCTGTCGTTTGGAAAATGAATGGTCAGCGTTGCGGTAAAAGGTAGATGAATCTCAAAATGCCGTAGCCATTGAAAGTCCTCTTGTCCACGTTGTTCTAAACCAATTGGATAGCGTCCAACACTGCTCCAGTAATCTGCATGGAATCCTGTTGCAGTTTCAATGGTTTTATAGTCAGGTACTTCTGTATTTTCAGGGTCACCAAAAGTTTCTGGATGTACCCATGCAAAATGAGCGACATCAATAAAACCTTCAAGCTGCCTGCCTGCGAAGCATTGAAAATCTACTGTTGGGCAAACCAATTTCTGAAATTCAATATTTTCCCAATTTGGCATGATAGGGATATTGGGCTCAGCCTCTTTAGGGGCAGTGAGGGAGCACCAAATTAAGCCATAACGTTCGACAGCTGCATAAGTTCGTAAATTAAAGCGAGGGGAGATCTTGTGATCGGGATGTGCGGGTATACGGTTGCAATGCCCATGTTCACCAAAGCGTAAGCCATGATAGCGGCAGACTACCCCTAGACCATCATTTTTGCCTAAACTTAGCGGTACGCCCCTATGCGGGCAGGCGTCTTTAGCGACAACCAGTTCATTTCCCATTTTATAGATAACGAGCGGCATATCTAAAAGCACAGTGCCATAAGGCTGTTCTGTAATGTCTCTCGATAAAGCAATCGGATACCAATATTCTGCAAGTAAGTGCCAGTCATGTTCTTCAAAAGTCATATGCACAGGCAAGTCTGGGTTAAATGTCGCAATGGCTTTACTTGTCATTTTAGGCTCTGTTTTTATGTAAACTTGCATATTGAGCGAACTAAAAATGTAATGAAATTTCAATTATTGGAATACAAGGAAATAAAAAATCGAACATGCAAATCTGCATCATTCAGAAAAAGAGTGGAATTTGAAAAAAGAAAATAAGACAAAATATGACACGGACATGAATTCTTACGAATATCAAAGTAGAAATAAATAAGACCAATACTTTGAAAAATTTCATTACATATTGAAAAATAGAGAATTATATTTAAATCAATGTGCAATCATCAATTATCATAAAAGCGTCATAAAGATGTAACCTAACTGTCATACTCTAAAATCAAAATGCAGATATCGAAAAAGTACAAGACTTTAAAAACAAAAGTGGCGTACTCCAATAAATGCATCAATTAAGAGAGATGAGAATGCGCTTAAATCATATCGCACTTGCTATGGTACTCACTACTGGGGCAACAGTCGCTACAACTGCAAATGCAGCTCGTGACACGATCCAAATTGCTGGTTCTTCAACTGTACTGCCTTATGCAAGTATTGTTGCAGAAGAGTTTGGTAATACATTCCCACAATTTAAAGCACCTGTCGTAGGTTCAGGCGGTACTTCAGGTGGTTTGAAACAATTTTGTAATGGTGTTGGCGACAACACAATTGACGTTGCAAACGCATCTCGTAAAATTAAAGATACTGAATTGGCTGCATGTAAAAAAGCCGGCGTTAACCAAATCTTAGAAATTAAAGTTGGATATGACGGTATCGTATTTGCGTCAAATGCGAAAAAAGCGGCATTCAAACTTCGCCCACAGCACGTATTTGCTGCACTCGCTGCTGAACTACCATCAAAAGGTAAATTGGTTCCAAACCCATACACACGTTGGAATCAAATCGACCCAACATTACCAAACGAAGCAATCACTTTAGTTATTCCTGCATCAAACCACGGTACACGTGAAGTGTTCCAAGAAAAAATGGTTGATGCTGGCTGTGAAACTTATGAAGCTTTCGCAAAATTAGATAAAGATGCTCAGAAAAAAGCATGTTCAACATTCCGTAAAGATGGCCGTGTGATTGAAATTGCAGGCGACTATACAGAAACATTGGCACGCTTAAAAACTTCACCTAATGCGGTCGGTGTATTCGGTCTGGGTTTCTATGACCAAAACCGTGACAAGCTACGTGTAGCAACAGTGAATAATGTAGCGCCGTCTGAGAAGACAATTTTAAATGGTTCATACCCAGTATCTCGTCCATTGTTCTTCTACGTTAAAGGCGAGCACTTAAAATCAATTAAAGGCTTAAAAGAGTTCACAGAATTCTTCTTAAGCAAAAAAGTATCAGGTAAAGGTTCTAAGCTAGAAAAAGCAGGCTTAATTTCAATGTCTGATAAAGAACGCGCTGCAGTTCTTGCAAACTTTAAAGCTGGTAAAGCAGTTAAATAATTGGATTGAAACAGCCAATGGCAGGATTGACCTGCCATTGGCTTTTTGCAAAGAAACAGTTTTTTCAAGAAGGGCTTTTGAAAAAACAGTGGAGATTACATGAATCTGCTACTTATTGGTGTGTTACTCGCAATTATTGCAATCGCTTATCAAGTTGGACTGACTAAAAGTCGCAAACTTGCAGGTAAAGGCAATAACTCAGCAATGCTGCATTCTCGACCGGGCTATTATGGTGTTTTGGTCGCTTTATGGTGTGGGATTCCCGCTTTTTTAATCTTGATTGTTTGGAACTTGGTTGAACCGAGTATTTTTCAACACGTTATTTTAAATAATGTCCCAGAAAATATTCGTTTAGGTTTAGATCCTGCAAGCACAAGCGTAATGGTTGACCGCGTCCAAGCGATTGCTTCTGGTTTTGGAGTAAGTGATACGCCAGCTGCATATGAACTTGCAGCAGCAGAACAATTAAAGAAAATTGAAAACATTGGCTCATATGCAAAATTGGCCATTGTGATTTGTGCGGGATTGATTGGTTTAGTCATGGCTAAACGCCGCATCGCAGAAAAATATCGTGCACGTAACCAAGTCGAAAAAGTCATTAATATCGCATTGGCACTGTGTTCGGGTGTCGCAATCCTGACAACAGTTGGCATTGTGATGTCGATGTTCAGTGAAGCCATGCGTTTCTTTAGTTTTGTCAGTCCACTAGATTTCTTCTTAGGCACTGAATGGAACCCCGGTTTTAGTACATCAGGGAATGCTGAAGGTAGTTATGGTTTGCTGCCACTCCTTTGGGGCACACTCATGGTTAGTGGAATTGCGCTATTGGTTGCTGTTCCAGTTGGTCTGATGATTGCGATTTACTTGGCTGAATATGCCAAGCCAAGTTTCCGTGCTTGGGCAAAACCGGCCATTGAAGTTCTCGCAGGTATTCCAACGATTGTTTACGGTGTATTTGCCTTAATGATTATTGGACCTTTTGCAAAACAGCTCGGCGCGTATATTGGACTCGATATTAATGCAACCAGTGCTTTAACAGCAGGCTTTGTGATGGGGATTATGATTATCCCATTCGTTTCATCATTATCTGACGACATCATTACTCAAGTGCCTCGCGCGCTTCGTGATGGTTCACTTGGTTTGGGTGCTACAAAATCAGAAACCATTCGCCAAGTGGTGATTCCAGCAGCATTGCCGGGCATCATCGGTGCATTCTTATTGGCTGCATCTCGTGCAATTGGTGAAACCATGATTGTGGTGCTTGCAGCAGGGAACAGTCCTTTACTGCATATCAACCCACTCGAAGCGGTATCTACAGTCACCATTACCATCGTAAACCAATTAACAGGTGATACAGACTTTGCGAGTCCTCAAGCATTGGTCGCTTTTGCACTCGGTTTAACACTGTTTGTGATTACTTTAGGTCTGAATATTGTTGCACTGTACATTGTGCGTAAATACCGTGAGCAATACGAATGAGTACGACGAATATATCAAATATGGATCAAACTTTTGATCCGCACGCAGCCGCAGAGCTTCGTGAAAAACGTAAGAAAATCATTGAAAACTCATTGGCGAAAAGACACCGTAAAGAAAATACCTTCCGTGTCTTGGGTTTTAGTGCAGTAGTGACTGGCTTATTGTTCGTCGTGCTATTGTTTGGCAGTATTTTAGCCAAAGGCTTACCAGCATTCTGGCAAAGCTCGATGACGGTGCCTGTGTTTTTTGATCCAAGTATCGTCAATGTAGGAGCGAAACCGGTTCAAAAAGAAGGTGAATCTCCTGCACAGTTCCAAGAGCGTTATATTGCTTGGCAAACTGAAATGGGCATGGTGGATTGGGATGCGCTGATCGTAAATGGGATCATTGCAAAAGATCCAGCGATTGCCACTCAACGTGATGATCTCAACAGTTTATATACCAGTTCAGAAGCATATCGCTTACGTGACATGGTTATGGCAGATCCGTCATTGATTGGCCAAAAACAAGATTTAAAAATCCTTGCAGATGCCAATGTCGATGTCTGGTTAGCGGGTAATATTGACCGCAGCTTGCCTGATGAACAGCAACAATTGAGCCCAGAAGTACGCCAACTCGCAGATAAACTCAAGGCTGACGGTGTTATCACCAACTCATTTAATACTGAAATATTTAAAAATCCAGACTCTCGTAGCTCACCTGCAACTTCAGGTTTAGCAGGGGCGTTTATGGGTTCACTCTTCATGATGCTGATCGTGATGATTATTTCGATTCCAATCGGTGTAGCATCCGCAATTTACTTAGAAGAATTTGCACCTAAAAACTGGATTACGGATGTTGTCGAAGTCAACATTAACAACCTAGCAGCGGTTCCTTCGATTGTCTTTGGTTTACTTGGTGCTGCGATCTTTATTGGTTGGATGCACATGCCGCTTTCGGCACCTGTGGTTGGTGGTTTGGTCTTAAGTTTGATGACACTACCAACGGTCATTATTACCACACGTGCATCACTAAAAGCTGTCCCGCCATCGATTCGTCAAGCAGCTTTAGGTTTGGGTGCATCACGTTTACAAACTGTATTTCACCATGTCTTGCCACTGGCATTACCGGGTATTTTAACCGGTGCCATTATTGGTGTTGCACAAGCCCTAGGTGAAACTGCTCCATTATTATTGATTGGTATGAGTGCCTTTGTGGCAAGTGTACCAGCCACTCCTTTAGATCAATCCACTGCATTACCTGTACAAATTTTCCTTTGGCAAGGTAACGAACTACGTAACTTCTTTGAAGGGCGTACCGCAGCAGCAATCATTGTACTTCTTGCTCTCATGATCGGCTTAAACAGTTTAGCCATCTGGTTACGTAAGAAATTTGAAGTACGCTGGTAATTGAGGGCATTATATGAATAGCGTCGTTACAACTGAAAAGAATTCCTTAGATCAGGATAAGTCCGTGAATCCAGAACAAACACAATTTACCTCTGCACAGGGCAGCCAAAAGCAAACCAATACTGCGTTTGTGTCACAATTCGATACGCAATCTAGCGCGAAAAAAGATGCGAAATCGACCAATGTGAAAATCAGTACCAATGATGTGCATGTGTACTATGGCGAATCTGAAGCGATCAAAGGCATTGATCTGAACATTTATGAAAATGAAGTGATTGCCTTTATTGGACCGTCTGGTTGTGGTAAGTCAACTTTCCTACGTACGCTTAACCGTATGAATGACACGATTGATTCTTGTCGTGTGACAGGGCAAGTGCTCATGGATAATCAAGATATCTATGATCCAAATCTAGATGTGGTGTTACTGCGTGCCCAAGTGGGTATGGTTTTCCAAAAGCCGAACCCATTCCCAAAGTCAATTTTTGACAATGTCGCTTATGGTCCAAAATTGCATGGTTTGGCACGTGACAAATACGACATGGAAGAAATTGTTGAAAATAGTCTGCGTAAAGCAGGCCTTTGGGATGAAGTGAAAGACCGTTTGAACCAACCGGGTACAGGACTTTCAGGTGGTCAGCAGCAACGTCTATGTATTGCGCGAACCATTGCTGTCAGTCCTGAAGTGATTTTAATGGATGAACCTTGTTCAGCACTCGATCCAATTGCAACAGCAAAAGTAGAAGAGCTCATCACTGAACTTTCAGCGCAATATACCATTGCGATTGTGACACACTCGATGCAACAAGCAGCGCGTGTTTCTGACCGTACCGCATATTTCCATTTGGGTGATTTAATTGAAGTGAATTCCACTGAAAAAGTCTTTACCCAACCGGATCATCAGCTTACAGAAGCCTATATTACCGGTCGTTTTGGTTAATCTAGACTGTTTGAAAATAGAGCCGAAAGGCTCTTTTTTTATGAAGTCAATAATTAGGTAGAAAAGGATTGATAGAAATAAAAAGCTCAATTTGACTCAATGAGAATTATTTTCAAAAAATAGATTGAATTTTTGTGATGTAACCCACATGTTATACAACATAAATATGAATTAAATGAGTTTCAATTTTATGCTATTTCATAATCCCAAGTTGCCTGCGGAAATTCGTGTAAGCCACTTAAATGCACGTATCAATGAACAACGAAAAAAAATTGCGCAAACGACTGCATCTAAACTTGAGCTGCTGCAACTAAGCCAACAATTATCAAAAGAAGCGCGCGCACGTAAAAAGAATAACCAAAAAATTTATGTAATCGATTTTAATGGTGATACCGCTGCATCTGCGGTAACGAGTCTACGTGAAGAAATTACCCTGATCTTAGCGACAGCAAAAGCAGGACGTGACCGCGTGGTTTTACGTTTAGAAAGTCCAGGCGGGATGGTGCATGGCTATGGTCTGGCCGCTGCACAATTGGTACGTTTACGTGATGCTGGATTTAACTTAACCATTTGCGTGGATAAAGTTGCTGCAAGCGGTGGCTATATGATGGCCTGCATTGCAAATGAGATCGTTTCAGCACCATTTGCCGTGGTGGGTTCGATTGGTGTAGTTGCACAAGTGCCGAACTTTAACCGTTTATTGAAAGAAAAACATATCGATTTTGAACTGTATACCGCGGGTCAGTTCAAACGTACCGTAACTATGTTTGGTGAAAATACTGCTGAAGGTAAAGCCAAATTTGAAGAAGAGTTACAGCAAACCCATAACTTGTTTAAACACTTTGTTGAAAAATACCGTCCTCAGCTCAATGTCGATAAAGTTGCCACAGGTGAGCATTGGTATGGTCAAGATGCAATGGATCTCAATTTGGTCGATAAACTCCAAACGTCAGATGAATATCTATTAAGTCTTATGCCACAACATGATGTATATATGATTGAAACCCGCAAAAAACCAACACTGGGTGAGAAGTTAGGCTTACAAGCAGCACAAATTGCGGATTCATTGGTTCCTGCTGTCATGTCAAAAGTGATGGAATCATTGAGCAAAGCTAATGCAAATATCGTTCAATTAAAAGATCTAAAATTTTAAAATCTTTATGCTTATAAAGTATTTAAAGCTCACTTCGGTGAGCTTTTTTTATGCTAAACGATGCTGTTGTGATAGATTGCGTTGCGTACATAGATATTGATGATAATGATGTCTAATTTTCTGTTTATTTTAGGTGGTGTCATTTGCCTAATGGTTTGGCCTTGGCTATATTTGCTGCATTTTCAAAGTGTGAAAAAATCTGTGCTGAAACAGTATGCTGCGCTGTTTGGCCCAGCAGCAACACTGTTGGCAGGCTATATTTATTGTTCATCACTACAGGTAGATGTTCGCTCTGAAGCCTGCGGCACTGTTGTGGCCTATCAGAGTTATATGAGTAGCGGAAATATAAATAAAAGACAGCCTTTTGAGCGGGTTGAAATTTTAGTGAATCATACAAAATATACACGGCATTTTCGTATAGATGATGATCTACAAAAAATGCCAGCGGGAGCAAAAGCGTGCTTTCAGTATTATGACCGAAAATTGAATCCGCAAATGTCAGATTCAATCTTAATTCAATGGACTGCTTAAATATTTAACTGATGTTACGCAGTAACACCAGAAGTGCAATTTGATTCAAATAAAACAACGATACGCGGTAACGTCATCCGCAAGTGTTTGAGACAGGGCTGCTTCTAATCAAAAATGTTTTTGCGATACTTTGAATACGTAGACGCGAGCGAACGAGTTTTGCGGTGAGGAGCATTGCTTCGCAAGATGGTTTCCTTGCGAAGCTTCGCTTCTCATTTTGCCGAATGAGAAACATCGTTTCGTAAAAGTACCTCCAGCCGAAGGCTAATCCCGTTATTCAATTCCTAGATGTAAGACTCCGTCGAATAGACTTAAAAATCATTTTTAAAATGAGAAATTACTTCTAGGTGCGTAACATCAGTATTTAAGATAAAAAATATTCAGGCTTTTGTTTAGCGTTATTCAACAAATTTGATGTCATTAAACAAATACCACCAGTGATCATCGCACCAAGTGTTGCGAGCAGCATATCTTTATGCGCATCCCAAATATCACCTTGTTGCCCATTATAATTTTCAGCTTCTTCTGGTGATAAGCCAATGGCAATCAGCCATTCGATCCATTCATAAAATAAACTGGTCGCCATGACGAATTGTATAACCAATAAAAAGAGTGTTCCGGCTTTTAATGGCGGTAGCCAGATTTGAAATATGCGATAAAAGAACGGATAGAGCAGCAATCCATAGGCAAGATGTACAAGCCGATCATACATATTCCGAGACCATCCCATGCTTTGGTCAAGGTTGAAACCGAAGAGAGCTTGTGTCCATTCAGAATAAGGTACATAAGAATATAAATAATGGGCACCGATAACATGAATCAATAAAAAGCCAAGATACAGGCAAACAGTTGTGAAACTTAGCCCTATTTTATAGAGGAAAATGAGCAGCACAATCAGCATAAACGCAGTGCCGATTTGATGGAGAATATATGCTTCCATTTCTAAAGGTTGGATACTGGCGATCACAATGGCAAGAGTTAATAACGCAAAAGCTAAGATGTGCTTAAGTTTTAATTTGAAATCAATCATGAAAAGGCAAAGCTCAAAATTTTTATCGGTGTGCAGTGGTTATAATTCGCGGCAAGTATAGCCATAATGCGATGAAAAGTGTTAGTTAGACGGCGCTAGAATTTGTGCATTATTTTTTCAAATGTCATCAGTTCGCTACTAGGGATAAGTATTTTCAAAAAGATTGTATTAAACTCAGATGTATATCGAAGTTTATATATTTGGACGTGACTATGGCTGTTGTTGAGGCATTTATTGCGACTCAAAATTGTTATTTTAACTATGAGTTTGAAGAACTTAATTTAACATATGATTTTCCAGAAGAGCTCTCTGTGTCTTTGCGCGGCATGATGTTTCGCCATGAGATTCAATATCCCGATACCACATATTATGTTTATTATTCAGATGTTTTAACAGGCTGTGAATTACAAAGGATGAAAGAAGATTGGGCGAAATATTGCCCTGCAGAATAAAATTACGTCTAAATTTTCTATCTCCTTATAGGAGATGAGAATCCTCAGAATATATTCTGAGTTCGCAAGGGGAGAGTTGGATAGTCTAATCTCCTTGCGGAGCATGCACCTCATCTCAAAGAGAGCAGAAGTATTATAAATAAAAAACGAGGCATGAAGCCTCGTTTTTTTTGATCTATCTAAAATTAGATTTTAGAAATAAGATCTTTAATGTTTGCTGCTTGAGTTGATGCATTACCTGTATATGTTGCAGGTGTCATTTCTGCAAGACGTGCACGGTCAGCAGCTGGAACAGCTTCTAATTCGTTACCATTTACGAAATCAACCATCATTTCGCGAGTCATTGCTTGACCACGAGTTAGGGCTTTAAGTTTTTCGTAAGGTTTTTCAACGGCATAACGACGCATTACAGTTTGAATTGGTTCAGCAAGAACTTCTTGAGCATGGTCAAGGTCTTCTAGAATACGTTGAGCATTCAACTCAAGTTTGCCAATACCTTTAGAGCAAGCTTCAAAAGCGATTAAGCTTTGTGCGAAACCAACGCCCATGTTACGAAGAACAGTAGAGTCAGTTAAGTCACGCTGCCAGCGAGATACAGGAAGTTTTTCGCCTAAATGCGCAAGTACTGCATTTGCAATACCCAAGTTACCTTCAGAGTTTTCGAAGTCAATTGGGTTTACTTTATGCGGCATAGTTGAAGAACCAACTTCACCTTCTTTCAAACGTTGTTTGAAGAAACCAAGTGAGATGTAGCCCCAAACGTCACGGTTAAAGTCGATCAAAATGGTGTTGAAACGACGTAGCGCATCAAAAAGTTCCGCCATGTAGTCATGTGGTTCGATTTGAGTGGTGTACGGGTTAAATTCTAAGCCTAAAGATTCAACAAATGCTTGTGAATGAGCAGGCCAGTTAATTTCAGGGTAAGCAGAGTAGTGCGCGTTGTAGTTACCTACTGCACCATTGATTTTACCAAGTAATTCAACTTGTTTGAATTGTTTGATTTGACGTGCAAGGCGGTAAGCCACGTTCGCCATTTCTTTACCCAAAGTTGTTGGGCTTGCAGTTTGACCGTGTGTACGAGACAACATTGGTTGTTCAGCGTGTTGTTCAGCCAAAGCAACGATTGAATCGATGATTTGCTGCATTGCTGCAACTAAAACTTCACGGCCATTTTTAAGCATTAAAGCATGAGACAAGTTGTTGATGTCTTCAGATGTACATGCAAAGTGAATGAATTCTCCAGCATTTTTAAGCTCATCGATATGTGCGATTTGCTCTTTTAAGAAGTACTCAACTGCTTTTACGTCATGGTTTGTTGTACGTTCAATTTCTTTAATGCGGTTTGCATTGTCTTCAGAGAAGTTCGCAACAATTGCATCAAGCGCAGCGTTAGTTTCAGCACTGAACGCTGGAACTTCAGTGATTTCAGGACGGTTTGCAAGCGCTTGTAACCAACGCACTTCAACAGTCACACGAGCATGGATTAAACCAAACTCAGAGAGGAAGGGACGTAGAGCATCACATTTGCTTGCGTAACGTCCATCTAATGGAGAAAGTGCGGTTAAAGCGTTCATAGCGATTCCTTAAATTTTGGAATTAAACGTAAAACAAAAAGCCCGTACTGCATCAGTTAAACCACCTGATACTGTAAACGGGCAAGATCTTGAATATCTTGTAGTAGCTTGCGCTTACTGAAAATCATACCCCATGAGCTACCACCGAGCTGACGCCATAAATGTGCCATTTGTAAGCCGGTAAATAAGGTGGCGCGAATGCGATTGGTATGAGAAGTGTCTTTAAATGCTTCGGCATTACCACGAACCATAATACGTGGATTAATTTGGCCTGCAGTTTCAATATAGGTTTGCGCTAAATTGGCAATGATACTTGGATGTAAATAATTATTATCAAAAAAGGAAAGCTGTCTTAGAATTTTTTGTTGGGATTGTTCGATGATTTCGACAAATTTAGGATTGCTATAGACTTTCTTTTCTAACTGCAATAACGCCATCGCATACGTCATGGGTAGCTTAGTATTGGCAAGTTTAGGAAGTCTAGATTTGGGAGATGTATTGAAGGGTTGAGTAATGCTACTTTCTAAGGTTTTTAATCCCAGCGAAATATCCGCCAAGCCACTAAAAAAATCAAGCGTCTGACTAGACTGATTCGACTTAGGACGGATATTTAAACTGGCTTTAATGAGATGTTCAAAATAAAAGTTACCGCTTTCCCCGATACTCTGTTGCCCAGTCAATGCAGTCATGTGGGTCAGCTGTGTCGCTTGAAAAACAGCAGCTAACGCCAATGCACGATTTTGGCGAGTATTCAGAGTCTGAGGCTGTTGAAACGGTAACTCTGTCATCCGAAACAATCCTTATTCAATAAAATCCGGTTTAGGCGCATTGGTATGATGAATCACACCACCCCCTAAACAAACTTCACCGGTGTAGAACACCACACTTTGACCCGGTGTAACAGCACGTTGTGGCTCATCGAATTCGACACGCACACCATTTGGCGCTGTAGGGTCTTTAAATATTGTACAGTCTTGGTCAGGCTGACGATAACGAGTTTTCGCTGTGCAGCGGAAGCCTGATTCAGGAATCTCTTGTTCACCAGCCACCCAATCAATCGCTTCAGACCATAAAATGGTGCTTTGCATGAGTGGATGTTCATGACCTTGACCAACGACTAGGCGATTACCTTCGATATCTTTATGCAGTACAAACCAAGCGCCTTCTTCAGCACCTTTTAGACCACCAAGACCGATGCCACCACGTTGGCCGAGCGTATAGTACATTAAGCCGTGATGTTCACCAACCTCTTTACCTGTGTCTAAGATGATTTTTCCGGGTTGAGCAGGTAAATATTGCTTTAAGAAGTCATTAAATCGACGTTCGCCAATAAAGCAAATTCCTGTTGAATCTTTTTTCTTCGCGGTGATTAGACCTAATTCTTCAGCGATTTTACGCACTTGTGGTTTTTCAATTTCACCCACAGGGAACAAAGTTTTGTTAATTTCACGACCATGCACTGCATGTAGGAAATAGGTTTGGTCTTTGTTGTTGTCTAGACCACGCAGTAGAGGGGCATACTCTTCACCACGTGAATTTTTTAGCGTTTCACCACGGCGGCAATAGTGGCCTGTCGCAATAAAGTCAGCACCTAAGTTCACAGCATGGTCGAGAAATGCACGGAATTTAATTTCTTTATTGCAGAGAATATCTGGGTTTGGTGTACGACCTGCGGCATATTCTTCTAAGAAATGCTCAAAGACACGGTCCCAATATTCCATCGCAAAGTTTGCGGTATGAAGTTTGATTCCAATTTTGTCACAAACGGCTTGAGCATCGGCAAGATCTTCCATTGCCGTACAGTATTCCGTGCCGTCATCTTCTTCCCAGTTTTTCATGAAAAGACCTTCAACTTGATAACCTTGTTGAAGTAAAAGTGCTGCAGATACAGAAGAATCTACACCACCAGACATACCGACGATGACACGTTGTTGCATAGGATTAAGCATCCAAATTTGAAATTAAGGGAGAATTTTGGTGCTCGTAAATGAGCGATAAAGGAAATTTTTGACCTGAAAGAGCATCTTGCACAGCTTTGATGACTAATGGACTACGCGCACGGGCAGACTCAATGAGTTCATCAAGCGTCATCCATACTGCACCGACAATACCTGTGTCTAATTGTGCATCGGCATGGTGCTGAATGTCTTTAGCTAAGAAACAGAAACGGAAATAAGTACGATCAGGGAACATCGGAGGAGTATAAGTATACATGCCTAGGAGGTTCGTGATTTCTACATCGTGACCTGTTTCTTCCATGGTTTCTCGAATGGCGGCTTCAATAATGGTTTCGCCAGCTTCAACATGACCTGCAGGTTGATTAAATACAGTATGGGTCACACCTTCTGTATGTTCTTCAACAAATAGGAATTTTCCGTCTTTTTCAACGACTGTCGCAACAGTGACGTGAGCAGTCCAAGCGGTCATAGAAAAGCACCATGGGGTAAAAACGCTATTCTACAAAATTTAGGGAGCGGTGGCTATGATGTGAAGGGATTTCTTTATTTATAGGTGAATTGTGATGATTTTCTATAAAATTTTAGAAAAACGATTGGCAAAATTCTTACTATTATCATCTAGGTTTTTGCTGTAAAAGAAGATAAAATCTATATAAATTATTATTTTTAAATGTTTTTTAATTGGAAACATTAATTTATCTATTATTAAAAAGTGATTTAAGGGGAAATTTAGAGAATGTACATACCTATTAGTGAATTAAATTTTGGATTTAATGATGCAATTAACTATAGACGTCGTGAAAATAAGAACGCTTTTAATCAGCTATTTGTAAAGAATGAAAAGCTCGATGATTTAATGAAATTATCTACTTATTTTCTCATAGGAGATAAGGGTACTGGTAAAACAGCATATGCTGTATGGTTAAGTAATAACGAATATAAAAATACGAGCTCAACACTCAACTATATTGGTGAGACGGAATATCAAAAATTTGTAACTTTAAAAAGGGAAAAGAACCTAACTCTTTCTGACTATACAAATATTTGGAAAGTAATAATTCTTTTCTCTGTACACGACAAATTTCACAGAACCCTTATCCTATCAGGATTCTGCTTTCTTAAAATTGCCAAAATTTCCTTAAACTCTTCTTTTTTCCCAAAACCAATTAAACGCTGAATCGCCATTTGAACATAGTCTAAACCATAGCGAAATAAACTCATTGAGAGTCGTCCATGCTTCTTTATTTTTATCGCTTTTTTTTGATTATGTTGCCATTCACCCGTTAAGTAACACCAACAGAAGCTTATAGCTAACACCGCAATCAATTTTTTCACTCGTCTAGGGTCTGTCAAGCGCGTATTTTCAAGATTAAACCCGCGTCCTTTGAGACAACTGAATAAGGTTTCAATTTCCCAGCGTAATGCATAATCCTGAATAGCATTGGCATTAAACTGAGGAGAAACGACGAGTAAAAGCTCTCCATTTTCTAACTGTAGTGCACTTATATATAGTTTCACCCGACCAACCAAAATCCGTCGTTTACGACATTCAATTTGACCAACTTTAAGATGGCGAAATAAATCACTAATTTTATGATTCTTTCCTAAATGATTGGTGACAATGAAGTTTTTTTAACACGAATGCAGAAGTTGATGTCTTGTTCAATTAACCATGTAAACCACTGCTCACCGATAAACTCTCTGTCTGCGAACACATTCACAATACGGTCTTTACCAAAAATGGCTATAAAGCGTTGAATCAAAGCAATACGCTCTTTCGTATCTGAATTTCCACGTTTATTAAGCAATGTCCAAAGGATAGGTATCGCTATTCCACGATAAACGATTGCGAGCATCAGGATATTAATATTTCGTTTTCCCCATTTCCAATTGGTTCTATCTAAAGTCAGTTGCACTTGGTCGAATGAAAACATATTGAAAATCAACTGAGAAATTTGACGATAATCAAAATACTGACCTGCAAAGAAGCGCTGCATACGTCGATAAAATGATTGTGGTAAACACTTGATGGGCAAGGCTTTAGATGCAGAAGAAAGATTACATGTTTGCTTTAAAATAATCACAAGCATGATGAGCGCAAAGCACTTTAAATGTGACTTGTTCCATTTTAGAGATTTGTTTAAGATAAGATATAACTCATTGAGATGTGTCATAGTATTCGTCGTTAGAAAACAATTATTGTGACATTATTTCAATGAGTTATCTATTTTTGTCGTGTACAGAGAATTCTTTTATTAGTTTCTAAGCATGTTTATGAGAAAGAAGGTAAAGAAAACATAATTAACCCGAATCGCGGATAAGAAATAAACTTGAAAATAAGAAGACTAGAGCCATCAGTTGAGTTACCACACAAAACTCACAACTCTAGTCCTAATGTTCAATAGTACCGAATTATTCTGCGTAATTGATGATTTCTTTCTTAAATTTGAAGCAACTTATTGGAACTTTCTCAAACAAAATAACCATTCTTTAAGAATCAGACGTGCTCATCTGACGATCTCAGAAATCTGCTTTATTGCCATTTGGTATAAATGTTCTTATTTCAGCAATTTCAAAGCCTTTTTCACATGGTTAAAAGAAGATAAAAGACATTTGTTTAAAAGCTTACCATGTTACCAACGGATGATTCATCTGATCAATATGCACCAATTAGCAATACATGCTTTACATGTGGCTCTGATGAAAGGTCAAAATACCCAATATTTGTGGATTGATTCAACGACTTTGCCAGTCTGTAAAAATCAACGTATTCAACGCCATAAATCATTAGCTCAAATAGCATCTCGTGGTAAAAGCTCAATGGGCTGGTTTTATGGCTGTAAGCTACATATTGCGATGAACCCATTTGGTGAAATCGCTTGTTCTGCTTTATCAAATGGGCATATAGCTGACATAAAAATGGTTGAGCAATTGGCTGACGGCTTAGAAGCAAAGCTATATGGAGATCGTGGTTATATCAGCCAGGAACTAAAAAGCAGGTTAAAAGATCAAGGTATTGATTTGATTACTTACCATCGAAAAAACATGCAATCCATCCAACTATCTGCATCAGATGAATATCACTTAAGACAACGAAATAAGATAGAAACGTTATTCAGCTTATTGAAAGGACAATACAATTTAGTGACGAGTAAAGCTCGTAGTATTCATGGATTTCTGAGTGGGATTTACGCATCGTTATGTGCATATCAACTTAATCATGAAAATAAACCAACAATTCAAATTATGGAATCATTGGCTTAAGCGGGATTCGGGTTAATTAATAAATATATTAAATTCCGTGCAGTCAATAAAGCTATAGATGCTTACTATGAAGGTGCATTTTCTCCTGAAATTATGAATGCTATTGAGTTTGTACATGACTCATCTGTATCAGCAGAATTACTAAGTGAATACGCTAACTTAGAAGGAATTACTAGTGTTAAGAAAACATTTACAGAAAGCCGTTATCAAACAAACTTACTCTATATACAAAGAAAATTTGAAGACTCTTTAAGATCCTTGAATCTCTCAAAAAATCATACTATTTTTATTGATGGTATTGATTTACGCCCTTCTGGAATTGACTATAGTGATTATTTAGAGTGTGTGAAAGGTTTAGCGAATGCTGTTTGGTCGATTAATAATGATTTTTTCTCCACTATTAATGATTCTAAAGGAAGATTAAAAGCCACAATTTTATTAAGACCTGATATTTTTAATGCCATTGGACTTCAAAATGCTAATAACCGTATTCGAGACAATGCATTATATCTAGATTGGAGGATACCTTTTAACAGATTTGAATATTCTGAATTGTATAAACTTCCAAATCGACTTTTATCAATAGGGCAGCCCAAAGATCTCCCAGATGATTCATTCTGGGACCACTATTTCCCTTATAAAGTAAAAGTACAAGGTACTGAGGAACATTCTTTTATTTCATTTTTGAGATTTTCATATTTTAGACCTAGAGATATTGTAACTATGTTAAATATCTTGAAAGAACTCCATCGTGAAAGTGGATCAAAAAGAAACTACTTTATTGAAGAAGATTTCAGAGATCCTCATTTTAGAAGAAGATATTCAGAATACTTACTGGGAGAGGTAAAAGATCATTTATCTTTTTATTATTCAGATAAAGATTATGATCTTTTCCTTAAGTTCTTCGAGTTTTTAAAAGGTGACTACTCATTTACTTATGATGAATACACTATATGCTTCCAAAAATTTCTTCACTTTGTAGATGAACAAGATATTGCAAGACCGGCATTCTTAGATAAAGAGGGAGATTTCTTACAGTTCTTATTTGAATTGAATATCATTTTTTGCATAGAAGAAGCGGAAGATGGAAAAAAGTTTTTCTTTTGGTGTTTTAAAGATCGAAATGTTTCCAATATTAATCCACGTGTGAAAACTAATTGTAAATATGAAATCTTTTATGGTCTTGGCAAGGCGCTAAACATGGGCAAACAGTTCATAGAATCATAATGCCTCTAGAATAAAGGGTATCTATGATGCCCTTTATTTTAAATAATTTTTTTATGCAAAATCTATTTTATTTATAATTCCCCGACACCTTCACATAATTCTGCGCTGAATACGGTAAAAATGCTTTTTCTTTATCGGTTAGGGGGCGGACTTTTTTGACTGGACTGCCCACATATAAATAACCACTTTCCAAAACCTTATTTGGTGGAACAAGTGAACCAGCACCAATCATCACATCATCTTCAACAATTACATCATCTAAAATAATCGTACCTATACCGACTAAAACACGATTACCAATGGTACAACCGTGTAATTTCACATGATGACCAATTGTCACATCTTCACCAATAATCAGTGGAGAACCCTCAGGTTTATCGGCTTTTTTATGACTCACATGCAACATTGAGTGATCTTGCACATTAGAGTTTTTACCAATACGAATATGGTTTACATCACCACGAATCACAGCAAATGGCCAAACCGAAACATTTTCAGCCAATACAACATCGCCAATCAAGACTGACATTTCATCGATATAGCAAGAGTCAGCAATACGTGGAACAGTGTCTAAATAAGGGCGAATGTTTTGGCTCATAGGAAAGTCATCTACAGGTTTTTAGGCAGTATAAAATAAAAAAGCACCTAGACCGAAATCTAGATGCTTTCACTTTAGTCTTAATATCGAGTTTTCATCAAATTTAGAATAAGTTACTAAAGAATTGTTTGATGTGATCAATCATTTTTGCAAAGAAACCAGCTTCTTCGACATTTTGTAGAGCGACAAGTGGTTTTTCAGCAATGACTTTGCCATTAAGCGTTGCAACGTATTTACCAACCACTTGACCTTGTTTTAAAGGAGCAGTTAATTTTGGTTGAACAACCAATTGAGTTTTAATGGCGTTCGCTTCGCCTTTAGGCATCGTCACGTTAAAGTTTTCAGCTAGACCTACTTGAACTTCATTGTCTTTACCGTACCAAACTTTTGCTTTTGCAAGCACTTGTTTAGCAGGTTGAACTTTTACAGTTTCAAAGTTTGCATAACCCCAAGCTAAAATTTCACGTGTTTGAGATGCACGTTCGTTCATGCTTGGCGCACCAAAGATCACTGAAATTAAACGTAAAGGACCACGTTTAGCTGAAGTCGTTAAGCAGTAGCCCGCTTCTTCAGTATGGCCAGTTTTTAAACCATCTACACTTGGGTCAGTATAAAGCAGGGCATTACGGTTGCCTTGCTTAATGCCATTGAACGTAAATTCTTTTTCAGAGTAGATCGGATAGTATTTTGAACTGTCATGAATGATATGTTGCGCTAGAGTCGCCATATCTTTGGCAGTCGAGAAATGACCTTCAGCTGGCATACCTGTCGCATTGATGAATTGAGTATTCACCATGCCAATACGTTTCGCTTCTTGGTTCATCATGTGGGCAAAGGTGCCTTCATTGCCAGCAATATGTTCTGCCATAGCTTTAGAAGCGTCGTTACCCGACTGAATGATAATGCCACGTAACATTTCTAATGCAGTTGCAGTACCGTTGAGCGGAACGTACATACATGACTCAGTGCTACTGCCGCGACACCAAGCCGACTCATTCATACGTACTTTTTCATTTTCAGTTAGTTCACCGCTTAACAACTTTTGTTCAATGATGTAACTAGTCATCATTTTTGTCATTGAAGCAGGAGCTAATTTTTCGTTTTCATTTTTAGAAGCAAGGATTTGCCCTGTCTCATAGTCCATCAGCACATAAGATTTATTATTTAATTCAGGTGGTGCAGAAAGGACAGTTGCCGCGAATGAAAAACTAGGTGCAAGTAGTAATGCGGCAAGGGCGGTTTTTCGGGTCATTCTGGGTGGTTCCAATAACTTAGGTATAAGCACAAAGAGCCTAGCATTTTAGGACAAAGCTAGGCTGACTTCTACGGGTGAGAAAGGCTTATTTTAAAAGTATTGTAACCAATTGGTATTATTTGCTGTAAGCAGTCAATTCTTTGCAAATCGCACCATTTTTCTTATCGCCAGCTTTCTTTGCATCAGACTGCGCTTCTTTTAAAGCGTCTTTAAAACTTTTTTGTTTGCTGAGTTGCTGTAAAGCATTTACTGGGTTCTTTTCATTCGGCATATATTCTTTAGCTAATTTTGCATAACCCGCTTCAAACTTTGGTTGATCTTTGTCATTCACCAATTTTGGGCAGACTTCAGATAGTACATAGATAGCTGCAAGTTCTTGACTAGTCACTTGAGGTGTAGGGGTGACTTCAATTTTTTCATCTGCGGCATGTGCAGACATGGTAGTGAAAGCAAAAGCAGAAAGGCTAAGGGCACAAAGAGATTTTACAAAGGAGTTTTTCATTTAAATAACCTGTTAAATAACCTAAAAGATATCAAATAGCTAAAATTTATTAGCCAAGCTTAATCATATTTTGGGTAGAGATCAGTAGAAAATTGTATTGAAGCTGTTTAGAAATCAATACATTGTGAAAGAAAAAAGGATGAGGCTATAAGGCTTCATCCTTTTTTTGGCAGGTTTGATGCAATTAGGACTAACCTATTGAGAGGGCGTCCAAATCTGAATGATCAATTAACCTTCATAATTTAAAACGTCATCACAAACTGATTTTTGTTCAGCTTTATCAGTTTCTTTAGCAGCTTGACGTGCTTCTTCAAGAACTGATTTATATTCGCTGTCAGACTGTAGTTTTTCTAAAGTCATTGATTTATCAGAATAATCAGCAAGATATGTTTTAGTGAGTGCTTGAATGTTGGCATCAAATTTTGCATTTTGACCAATAATCGCAGGGCATACTTCTAACATGACTTGTGCAGATGCAATGTCTTCTTTTACGATGGTATTGGCTTCTTCTTGAGTGAAGTCATTGTCTGCGACCACAGTTTGAGTCATGCAAGCTGCTAGAGCAAAGCCCAATAAACCACGAAGTGCTACGGTTTTATTCATTTTGTACACACACATTTATGCTGGATGTTGAAATGTAAATATATATAATTATTCATATATTTCAATAAAATGTTCTTGCGAGTCATTTTTAATTTTTTAGTAATGGAAATTTAGTTGTGAATATTTTAATTGCCAATGATGATGGCGTTTTTGCTCCCGGTATCCAAGCTTTAGCACATGCATTGCGTCCTCTCGGTCGTGTGGTGATCGTGGCGCCTGAAAGCGAACGCAGCGGTTTTTCAAGTGCTTTAACTTTAGATCGACCATTACGACCTGTCGAAATTGCACCGAATATGTGGGCGGTAAATGGTACACCTGCGGACTGTGTGTATTTATCAATGAATGGCTTGTTCGACTTCGAATTTGATCTGGTGGTGAGTGGAATCAATAGTGGCGCAAATCTGGGTGATGATGTGCTGTATTCAGGGACAGTGGGTGCGGCATTTGAAGGCCGTTTAATGAAACAACCTGCGCTAGCCGTCTCTTTGGCTGGGCCAAATGTGCGTAGTTATAATAACCCAGAAGATTATGCAGTCGCCGCGCAATGGGTGCATGATTTTATTGCCAATGGACTACCCGCGCTACCTGCACGACATATTTTTAATATTAATATTCCAGATGTTGCTGAACTTCAAGGCACCAAAGTGACCTATCAAGGAAGACGTTTACAGTCCAAACCGATTACCAGTCATGTAGACCCGCGTGGTCGTCAAGTCTATTGGATTGGATTGGCAGGCGAGGCAGTGGCAGAGCCTAAGAAAGGCTTAACGCATATCGAATCAGACTTCTTTGCAGTTGCAAATGGTTATGTCAGTGTAACGCCTATACAAATGGATGCTACAAACTATGAGATTTTGAATAACTTGCACTCAGAGTTATCTAAATCTTAAGTATTAATGTTATAACTTTGTGAAAATGGTTATGCCGCAACTTTTTTAGAGTGGATTTTTGCTAATCTTAGCCCATTCATAATGACTATATTTGAATTATTAGTGAGGAAGATGATGTCCCTGGTGTCACAATATCGCGTTATTGCCGCTCCTGCAGCATTATTTAAGACCCTTGTTTTATCTGCTGCGGTTGTTACGACTTTGGTCATGACTGGCTGTGCGTCAAAACCACAAATTAATAATGCGACCCGTTATGCGACTGCTCCGGATTATTATACAGTTCGTTCGGGAGATACTTTAAGTGGCATTGCCGCTCGCTATGGTTTGAGCTATGTCAGCATTGCAGAAATGAACGATATTGCGCAGCCTTATCGCATCTATGTTGGACAATCCATTCGCCTTAAAAATGGCGGCTCACGTCGTACAACGTCTACGCAAGCCATGACTCAAGCGGCACCAATTCAACGCCAAACGATTGCAATGCCAACGCAAACAGCACCCGTGACACAAGCTTCAACCACACCGTCGACAGTGACGCGAACTACTGTACCAACTCCTGTGGTCAGTTCATCTAGTTTACGATGGGTGAGTCCAGTATCACGTCCTACGGTATTACAAGGTTATAACTTAGCATCGAATGTGAAAGGAACACGTTACGCAGGCAATACGGGTGACGCTATTTTTGCAGCAGCTGATGGTCAAGTGGTCTATGCAGCCGATGGTCTTAAAGAGTACGGCAATTTAATTTTGGTGAAGCACATTAATGGCTATATCACCGCATATGCACATAACAGTAAAATGAATGTCAAAAGTGGTGATACTGTGAAAGCAGGGCAGCAAATTGGTGAGATGGGTTCATCGGGTACAAACCGTACGATGCTTGAGTTTCAGGTGCGTTTAGATGGTAAACCAATCAATCCAACTGCAGTTTTACCAAATAATTAAATATATAATGCAAAAGCAAAATATCCCCGTATAATACAATGAGTTGCTTTTATCGAAAGATGAAGCTTCTCATAAGTTTATGAGGGAAATTTATGTTAGATCAACTTCGAGCAATGGGTGTCTTTGCTTGCGTTGTGGAAAAAAATTCGTTTAGCGGTGCTGCTCGTGAGTTAGGTATTACCACGAGTGCCGTGAGTCAGCAAATCCGTTCACTAGAGCAGGATATGGAAGTCATTCTTTTACATCGTTCAACACGTAAGTTGAGTTTGACAGAAGCTGGACAAGCTTTTTTTCATAGTTGCCAAGAGATGCTATCTGCCGCAGAGCGCGGCAAAATTCGTATCAATGAGCTTCGTGACGACTTAGTCGGTGAATTACGTATTGCATCGACACCAGAACTTTGTGCGAATCATGTGATTCCTGCATTGTCACATTGGATGTCTGCACATCGCGGTTTATCCGTTCATCTAGAAGCAGATAATCAATATATCGACTTAATTGATGGCCGCATTGATATTGCGCTACGAATGAGTTCAAAAATTGATGATCAACAGTTTCATGTGGTGCCATTGGCACATGTTGAACAAGTTCTCGTTGCAGCACCAAGCTATATCAACCAAACCAGTTTAATTACACGACCAGAAGATTTACAAAATCATGATATGGTTCAAATAAATTTGGTTAAAAACTTTCAGCATTTTGCATTTGAAAATGCAGTGACTAAAGAGCAGGTTGCATTGGATGTGCACTCCCGATTTACAACAAATAATGTATTTGCTGCAAAAGCAATGTGTCAACAAGGACATGGCATTGCAAGAATATTATATCTAGATACGCAAAAAGACTTATTAAACGGTTCTCTTGTTGAAGTTTTACCAGAATGGCGTTTACCATCATTTACTCTATATGCGGTGATGTCTAAACGTGATCAACAGCCTACTAAAATTCATCGTTGCCTAGATGCATTAAAATTGTATTTCAGTCAATTACCAGGCGGACGTGTATACCAAGAAGCCTCATAAAAACAAAAAAGGTTTAAAAAGATATAAAAAAAGCCGCAATCAGCGGCTTTTTTTACTTTCGGCACAAATTACGCTAGAAAGTTTTTCACCATTTTAACAATGCGTTCAATCAAGATATCCGCTTGTTTTTTATTGATGTTCAGCGTAGGTAATAAACGAATCACAGAGCCTGCTGTTACGTTAATAATCAAGTGATGCTCATCACGTGCAATATTCACAAGTTCGCCACATGCTTTTGGTAATTCAATGCCGACCATTAAACCAAAACCACGAACAGTTACGTTTTGCTCTGCAAGTTGCTCTGTGAATTGCTCAACAAGATACGCCCCCATATTTGCAGCATTTTCAACAAGGTTTTCCTTTTGAATGGTATCAATCACGGTATAAACCACACGTGAACCTAATGCAGTACCGCTATAAGTTGAACCGTGGTTACCCGCTGTTAAAACGCCAACACCACGACCTTGAGTCATGACTGCGCCGATAGGGAAGCCATTACCCAGACCTTTAGCTGTAGTTAGCACGTCAGGAACAATATTGGTGTGTTGATACGCAAAGTATTTACCTGTACGACCATTACCTGTTTGCACTTCATCAAGCATCATTAACCAGTTATGTTGATTACAGATTTGACGAATTTCTTCGAGGTAGCTAAAACCTTGAGGTGCAGTATTTACACCACCTTCACCTTGGATCGGCTCAACCAAAATCGCGACGATGTCAGGGTGGTGAATCGCCGCTTCTTCAATCGCTTCGATATCACCGAAAGGTACACGAATAAAACCTTCAACCAATGGGCCAAAGCCTTCTTGAACTTTTTTGTTACCTGTCGCAGATAGGGTTGCCATGGTACGACCATGGAATGAATGATCAGCAACAATAATTTTAGGGCTTGCAACACCTTGCATATGACCAAATTTACGTGCAATTTTGATTGCACCTTCATTTGATTCTGCACCACTATTTGAGAAGAAAACTTCTTCCATCCCAGCGACTTGTGCTAATTTTTGCGCAGCAGCCGTTTGCCAAGGCACTTCAAATAAGTTACTGGTATGAATGAGGGTCGCTGCCTGTTCAGCAATTGCAGCTGTAATTGCAGGATGTGAGTGACCTAAACCACAAACAGCGATCCCTGTCAGTGCGTCTAAGTATTCTGTGCCATCTGCGGTATACAGGTGAGCACCTTGACCTCGGACAAAGCTGATCGGTTGGCGGCCAAATACTGGCATCAAGTGCGATGGTTGATCAGTTTGTACTGGGGCAAGGGTAATGTTATTCATGACTAACTCTAATTTGTCAGGTGATTGAAATAATATAGAGGAGACGCCATATATATATGAGCATCAAGAGGTCTATATAAGCAAAATATGACTCACTTGAAAAGCTGAAATGTAAATAAAACGTGAAATATTGCTTTAGTCATATTGTTTTACTCAGTTTTGGGTATAATGCGAAGCAGATTTATTGAGGATATATCAATGACTGAACAAGCACGCGATACAGAAGCGTTAATTCGTGACCAAATTGCTAAACACGCAGTTCTACTTTACATGAAAGGCACTCCACAGTTTCCACAGTGTGGTTTCTCTGCGCGTGCAGTAGAAGCGCTCAGTCAAATTGGTCGTCCGTTTGCTTATGTAAATATTCTTGAAAATCAAGATATTCGCGCAACTCTTCCACAAATTGCAAACTGGCCGACTTTCCCACAATTATGGATCAATGGTGAGTTGATCGGTGGTAGCGACATTATGCTTGATATGTTCCAAAAAGGTGAATTACAACCTTTAGTTGAACAATATAGCCCAGCTCCTGAAGCTTAATTGGATGTGTATTTGATGATTTTGATCATTGGATACAGATAAAAATAGCGCCTTTAAGGCGCTTTTTTTATGACTTATTTATCAAAAAAGTCGTGGTTTATGCGTTTTTCCACCATCCCCATACGCATTTAAAGCACAAAGGGTGGTGGAAAAATCAACAAATGAATAAACTCATCGAAGATTTATGACGGACTGTCTTCAGTCGGACTTTCTTCAACACGTTGCTCGTTTTCAGCAGTCCCATTTTTAGCAGTGCTGTCTTGAGCTTCAGACTTCTTTGCCTTTTTATCTTTATTCTTTTTTGACTTCTTCTTTTTTTTCTTTTTCTTTGGCTCTTCTTCCTCAAACTCAGCACCGTCTTCAATCGCTTGCCAGTACTCAAGTTGCTCCATGACAGCAGCGTAGATTGAGCCTTTGCTATAACGACCTTTTTTATCAAGAGTGCCTACTGGACGCGCCATCAAAATTTCTAATGCTTGGTCAATGGTATCTATGGCGTGAATATGGAATTGACCTTGTTGCACAGCTTCAATCACATCTTTGCGTAACATTAAGTGCTGCATATTTTGGCGTGGAATAATCACACCTTGCTTGCCTGTTAACCCTTGTAATTTACATGCATCATAGAAGCCTTCAATCTTGGCATTTACACCCCCAATCGGTTGAACTTGACCCAATTGGTTCATTGAACCGGTAATCGCCCAAGATTGATCGATCGGTAATTGGCTAATAGCGGAAATCAGTGCTGAAAGCTCTGCAACAGTTGCGCTGTCGCCATCCACTTGACCATAGCTTTGCTCAAAGGCGAGGGCAGCAGAGAAATGTAAAATTTGTTCACGACCAAAGTGTGCCTTTAAGAAACTCGACATCAATAGGACGCCTTTGGCATGCAGAGAACCACCGAGTTCTACGCTACGTTCGATATCTAAAATATCGCCACCGCCTTGATAAACCGAAGCCGTTAAACGTGACGGTAAACCAAATTCAACATCAGCATATTGAATCACAGAGAGGGCGTTAATCTGCCCGAATCGATGACCTTTGGTTTCGATTAACTGTGTACCGCGAGTGAGATCTTGCCAATATAATTCACGTAAGTAGCCTAGACGGTATTTACGATGATCAAGAGCGGTGTTGATATGTGTTTCTGTCACCATTTTATCGCCAGCAAGTGCTGCATGATGATGTGCTTCACGAATCAAATCACCTAAGGTGAGGGCATGTAATGACAAAGAGCTTTGATCTTCAGCTTGACGACTTGAATCAGTTAACAGTGCAGCAAGTGCTGTACGGTCAAACGGCAGAAGTTTGTCTGTTTGCACATAGTCAGCAATCAGCTGCATATATGCCTGCTCATTAATGTCATTACGTTGTAATGTATCGGTAAAATCGGCACGAATTTTAAAGACACTGCCCAGCTCAGGTTCGAGTTCTAAAATATCGTAATAAATATCAGGTTCAGCAAGCAGGATCACTTTGATATTTAAATCAATAGCTTCAGGTTCAATCGAAATACTGCCTGTCAATGTAAGCATATGTTCAAGTGAAGACAGCTTTAAATGTCCTGACTTTAATGCACGTTTTAGACCTTGCCATGCATAAGGCTGCTCTAAAAGTTGTTCAGCTTCCAAGATGAGGAATCCACCATTGGCCTTATGCAATGCACCAGGACGGATTAACGTAAAGTCTGTGGTGATGGTGCCATTTTGGGTCAGTTGTTCGACATGACCTAGCAAATTGTAATGGGTTGGGAAATCTTCAAAAATAACGGGCGCACCAGCATTTGGTTTGTGTGTGGCGATAATGTTAGCTTGGTAGCGAGATGGCACGCGGTTAAATAGGCCAGGTGTAAAGTCATCTTCTTCTTGCTCAAGCACAAACTCAACATTTTGAATGATGTCATCTGCATATTGCTTCAGATAATCTTCCAAGCCTTCAACCATGCTGAATTTATTTTGAATTACATCAATACGCGGCATGACGACTTGTTTAGCAATTTCACGGTTTAAAACCTGAACTTTATCGCGTGCGTCATCTTCAAGATCACCAAGATGTAGACCAAGACGTTCAAGTTTTTTATCCATATAACGGACGTTTGACGCAATTTCAGCACGTTGTTTGCTGCTTAAAGCATTGATGTCTTCTTTCGACATTTCTTGGTATTTGTTATCGACCAAATGCATCGGAACGAAACAATGATCATCATCCTGAGAAATCAGTTTAAGATCGAGCTCTTCACCTTCTCGGGTTAATTCAACTAAAGCAAGATGTTGTTCATCACCAGCATGTTGGCGAATCATTTCAATGCGATTGTGATAGGTTTCTGCGGTGAAGCGACGTTCAAGCTGTTTTAATATAGTTTGCCAACTTTGATGTAATAACGTTTGGAATTTTGTCGCTTGACCAGAAGGAAGTTTTAGCGCAATCGGTTCACGCGGAAACTTGAAATTATTGACATACACCCAGTCTGAAGGCGTTGGCATATTTTTAGCGTGTTGTTGTAATAAGCGCTTAATCATGGTGCGCTTACCTAAGCCTGCGGTACCTACAGCAAAAATGTTATAGCCTGAGTAGGGTAAGGCAATGCCAGCCTCGACCGAAGCTCGGGCACGATCTTGTCCTAAAAAGTCATTGAGTGGTTTGATCCGCTTGGTAGACGTTGGTATTTTTTTGAGTTCAGGTGTATGCGTCAGCTGAAGTGGCTGCAACTGAGTTTTAGTTAAAGTATTCTGTATTTCGGGTTGATCAAAAGCGCTCTTTAGTGTCGTTACTGTTTCTGCTAAGTTTTTTGTGTTGGTTTCATTAATGGTGGTTGATAAAGAAGAGTGAATTTGTTCAAGTCGCTGGGTCACTGTTGAATCCAAAAAACTAAAGAATAGAGATATGTAATTAAGGTATACAGGTTTAATGCCAAAGATCAAGCAACAGCATGCGAAATATCGATAAAATAAAACAATGATTTCATAAATGTTGTTGAAACCGTTGTCATTAAGCGCTTGAATAGCAATATTCGATTTTGACAAAAATAACTGAGTCATGACAACACAAGCTTCAGGATGGAAATCTGCTTTTACTGCATTTTTAGACCGACGTGCGCTGATTATGCTTTTTCTTGGCTTTTCGGCCGGTATCCCAATTTTGCTGATCTTTTCCAGTTTATCGCTTTGGTTAGGTGAAGCAGGAATTGATAAAAGTGCAGTGACTTTTTTTAGTTGGGCAGCGCTTGGCTATTCGTTTAAGTTTGTTTGGGCGCCATTAATAGATGAGTTACCTGTGCCATTTTTAACCAAACAACTCGGACGTCGCCGTGCATGGTTGTTGATCGCTCAGGTTCTCATTATCTGTGCAATTTGTATCATGGCATTTTCAGACCCAGCTTTAGGGCAAAGCTATATTTACCAAATGGCTGCTGGAGCCGTATTACTTGGTTTTTCTGCCGCAACGCAAGACATTGTGATTGATGCTTATCGTATTGAGTTGGCAGAAACTGAAATGCAGACCGTTTTAGCTTCGACCTATAATGCAGGTTATCGTATCGGCATGATCGTGGCAGGTGCAGGGGCGTTGTTTTTGGCTGCATATTTAGGCACGGCCAAAGGTAACTATATTTATGAAGCTTGGAAATATACTTACCTTGCAATGGCTGCAGTGATGGTTATCGGTATTATCACAACTTTATCGATACGTGAGCCGCAGGTTGACCGTGTACAAAAGCATTATAAACGGACCGACTATTATCGCTTAGTCGCTGTATTCTTTGCTGCGGTGGTTGCCTTTGTTTTGAGTTATATCTATTCAGGCGTTGCGGTTGAAAGCTTGAAAGAGCAGTGGCAAATTTCAGACTCATTTGCATTGTTCTGTTTAGAGGCTGTGCGCTTTATTGGTTCAGCTGTGGTTGCTTTTGGTGTCGGTTCAGTTTTAGTGAAATCGGGTGCTGTAAATAAGCAGATGGCTTTTGAAACTTGGGTCAATCCAGTTGCAGATTTCTTTAAGCGCTATGGTCTAAAACTGGCTTTAGTGCTGTTGTTACTTATTGGTTTTTACCGTATTTCCGATATTATCGCCGGCGTCATTTCTAATGTGTTTTATCAAGATTTAAACTTCTCCAAAGAGCAGATTGCTGAAGCTGTAAAAGTCTATGGTGTGATTTTTAGCTTGGTTGGTGGCTTCCTTGGCGGTTTGCTAGCGCAGCGCATGAACATTATGAAATTAATGTTTGTTGGTGCGATTTTAGCAAGTTCAACAAACTTGATTTTTATCGGTCTGGTCAAATCAGGTCAGCCATTAGGCGATGTCACTGTAAATGTAGCAGGGCAGCACTATACAGCGATACCGGATGATACGGGTGCGTGGGCAGTTCAAATTCCAAAAGCAGTCTTGGCTGCAGATCAAAATATTAAAGTCAGTGCGGATTATCAGTCTAAGAACCAACATCCAATACAGGTGAGTTTGCCGTATCTGAATAATGCTTTTTCAAACTCAGCAATGATGTTGCTGCCAGTGACTTCAGATAACACGATTTCAGCTCAAGAGACTGCAAATAGTATCGTGGTCCGTGGACAATACTTGGCAGGCGAGTTAAAAGAAAATCAAAAAATTCAAATTATTTTGGATGCTAAACCATTCGACGCGAAGCTTGATAAAACCGGTGTTTTTAGTGCTGCAATTCCAGGGCAAGCGCTCGAAACAGCAAAGCAAAAAACATTAACGGCTCAACTGCTAGAAAATGATGTAGTGAAAAAGAGTGTCGATTTAGCATATCAAGTGAATACAGCGGCCAATATGGCGGGTGTGCTTGGTGTTGATATTCAACCGATTAATTTGGCTAGTGCTGAACAAAATGTGGACATCAAAGGTAAGGTCATTAAGCCTTATAGTTCGCTGTGGCTATATTTCGCGATCATTGTCGATAACTTGGCGTCAGGTCTTGCAGGCGCGGCATTTATTGCATTTTTATCGAGCTTGACCAGTGTTTCTTTCACAGCGGTTCAATATGCCATCTTTAGTTCATTAATGACTTTAACCCCTAAAATTTTAGGCGGTTACTCAGGTACGATTGTGACCAATATCGGTTATCCAAACTTTTTCTTGATGACGACTTTAATTGGTATTCCGATTTTAATTTTAGTGGTTTGGGTCGCCAAACTATTGAGAGAACATAAACAAAAATCTAATTCATAATTCAATTTAACTTTAAAAAAGCCTATTCAGTTTGAGTGGGCTTTTTTATTCTAAGCTGTTAAATAGCCTAAGTATATCTGTGGTTTTAGACAAGGATATTTGAAATCAGTGGGTATATGTGCTCTAGACTTAAATTGAACTTTGCATGTTAAATCCCTATAGTATTCAAACATAATGATAGATTTAGGAAACTCGATTATGCGCATGCTGCATACCATGTTACGTGTAGGCAATTTAGAGCGTTCATTGGCGTTCTATACTGAAGTACTCGGTATGACTTTGCTTCGTAAGCGTGATTATGAAGAAGGTCGTTTTACTTTGGCATTTGTGGGCTATGGTGATGAAGAAAATCATACTGTACTCGAGTTAACGCATAACTGGGATACAGATAGTTATGAGTTGGGAAATGCGTATGGCCATATTGCTATTGCAGTAGATGATGCCTACAAGGCTTGTGAAGAAATTAAAGCACGTGGCGGAAACGTGGTACGTGAAGCAGGACCAATGAAAGGTGGTGTGACCGTCATTGCCTTTGTTGAAGATCCCGATGGCTATAAAATTGAGTTGATCCAACAAGACTCAAATGCACGAAATAATTAATCTGCAATCATTAATATAAAGTCATATGTAATGCTGAATATTCTTATTTATAAATTTTTTTGCGTTGAGCTCACTATCAACGTTTAAAATAATGAATATATCGGAGAAAAGCTGGCTTTATTTATATGGCCCAGTAAGATGAAATTTACTCAATGGTAAATTTAGCTTATTGGGCATTTTTGTGCCGATCAGCTTTAAAGGGAAATTTTTACAGGATGTTGTTATGCTAAAAATGTTGGCTTTGGATCGTTTTACCATTCTACTTTTTGTAATGGTCATACTTGCGACTTTTTTGCCTGTCAGTGGTCAAGCTGCAGAAATTTTTGGCTATATTACAACGGCTGCAATTGCCATTTTATTTTTTCTACATGGTGCAAAGTTATCTCGTGAGGCTGTGGTTGAAGGCATAATGCATTGGAAGTTACATGCTTTAGTTTTTGCTTTTACCTTTGCATTATTTCCATTATTGGGTTTAATGGCGAAACCAATCCTCGTGCCGATGTTAGGGCAAGAGTTGTATTGGGGCTTTTTGTTTATGTGCTTTTTACCTTCGACAGTACAGTCTTCTATTGCATTTACTTCGGTAGCACAGGGTAATGTTGCTGGCGCAGTCTGTAGTGCATCATTTTCAAATATTATTGGGATGTTTATTACCCCAGTGATGGTGGCCTATTTTATTCTCGGTCAGTCACAACATAACTATGATCCGACGGCATCTATTATCCAAATTACCCTGTTATTACTCATTCCCTTCATTTTAGGGCAGCTCCTCCGTCCTTGGGTGTTTCCTTATATGAAGAAAATGCCAAAAATCGTCAAGGTATTTGATCAGGGCTCAATTTTGATGGTGGTCTATGGTGCATTCAGTAGTGCAGTGGTGGCAGGGCTATGGCATCAAGTGAGTGGTATGACCTTATTCCTATTGATTGTGGCGTGCTCTGCCTTGTTAACGATCATTATGTTATTGGCGCTATATGTACCACGTTGGTTGGGCTTTAGCCGAGCTGATCAAAAGACGATTTTCTTTTGTGGTTCTAAAAAAACCTTGGCGAGCGGCGTGCCCATGGCACAAATTTTATTTATTGGGCAGCCGATGGGGATGATAGTTTTACCGATTATGATCTTTCACCAAATTCAGTTGATGGTCTGTGGTGTGATTGCCAACCTTTGGGCAAAACAAAGCCGTGGGCAAGAATAGGGCGAGATGAGTACGTCCTTTTAAAATACCTTATATAGATGAAAAAAAATCATGAAAATTAAACAAGGCTTCTTCATTTTATTCTTGGGTTTGAACACAGTCGTTCATGCCCAAGAGGATTTATCCGTAAATAGTAACCGTGATGTCATTGAAAAAATGCCGCTCATCAGCCTGCAGCCCATGTTGGATTTTTGTCGTGATCGACAACCACAGATGAATACGGAATTAGATCAGGCTTATCAAGCTGCCAAGCTAAAATTAATTGCTGCGGTTCAGGCTGTCCGTTTTAAGGGTATAGAGCCATTAAAAGCAAAAGATGTTGATTTGCCAGTCGATGCACAATTTAAACAGCAGCTTCAAGGCATGTTAGAGGGCATGAGCAAATCATTACAGCCAGTAAATGCAGCGACGTTTTGTTCTGCATTTATTGAAAAATTAAAACATTTTGATCAAGCCCAATTTCAGCGTACAGTCGAATTACAATATCAGAAATATTTAGAGCAAGCTCAACCTAAAGAGTAGAGTGATTCAGCCTTGAATATCTATTTATTAACAATAAAAAATCAGCTATAATTTGCCCCAACTTGTTGTGCTTAGCTCTGGCGGTATCCGTCTCGGTGGGCCAAAAGAATGGTCTGTTATGGTGTTGGTCTGCTTTTTTAAGCCTTCCTTGTAGTGATGCAAGAGTGATCAATTGCGATGACAGCTAAACCTTCTTAAATCTTAGGAGTAATCGACGATGCGCGCCGATATTCACCCAAAATATGAAACTTTAGTTGCTACATGTTCATGCGGTAACGTAATTGAAACTCGTTCAGCTCTTGGTAAAGAAACTATTTACCTAGACGTATGTTCTGCTTGCCACCCATTCTACACTGGTAAACAGAAAAGCGTTGACACTGGCGGTCGTATCGACAAATTCAAACAACGTTTTGCTGGTATGTCACGTTCTATCAAACGTTAATATCCAAAACGAAAAAACGGGCTTTATGCCCGTTTTTTTTGTGCCGATAAAAAGATAAACCTTAAATCGGCAATGTTCAGAACCTTATTGGTCCTGAACATCGATGAGATGGTCGAGTTTCTTTTGGAAATAATCACCTTGAATAAAACGAGCTTCTACATTCCAAGCATTGGCAAACAGTGTCATGTCATTTAATTCACGTAGCATGATTTCAACAGTTTTGATTTCATGATAAGTGGTAATTTTTTCTTGCAGCTCTTGGCATGACTTGTCGTTTGCAAGCATTTGGGTCAAGCTTGAATCTAGTGTTAAGCAGTGAACATCCATTTGACGTAATAATGATTCACTAAACATCGAATGACCAAAATTACGTAAAGCCAGTTCGGCACCATTTTTACGAAGTTCAACAAATGCTTTTTGAGCGGCATCAATATTGAGCTGAATGTCTTCTTCTGCAAATTGTAAAATCAGTGGATTCTTCAATTTACTACGAATAATCGTAATGAGTTTTGAAATAAATTCAGGGAAGGTGCGGTCGTTATATAGCACTTCTTTGTTCAGGTTAACGATTAATTTAGCTTCAGGGAACTGAGTGATGAAGTTGTGTAGCTGTTTACACGATTCAACCAAGATCCATCGATCCAACTTAATGGATAGCTCTGAGTCTTCAGCTAACTCACGCAGTTGGGCGATATCTTTCCATTTATTTTCAAAAATAAAGCCGCTGGTTACTTCATAAGTATATAGATGTGAATCTTCTTTATCATATAGTTGTTGATATTTAAGATGAATTTCACCGCGTTCTAAGCAGTTGCGAAGCGCCTTGATAACAGGAGCTTCATCGCTAACGACAATCGGTGCAATTTGCGCTTCTGGTGTACCAAAATCCAAACTTGGAATATCAATTTCTAATGGAATCGTTAAATCGATTTCAGGTGCTTGTTGGTTGGTTGGTAGCGCAGTATTAAAGGCTTTTGCAACAAAGGTCTCAAAATGTGCTTCATCACGAATATCGCTGTCTAAAACACTGTATCCCATGCGTAAATTTAATGGATAAGTTTCATTATTTACACTGAGTAATTGAGGTTTGCTCAGAGTGTTAAGACCAATCAATTTAGACTCAAGTTTGAGCTGATTATCCGCTTGGAATAAGGCAACAATTGCACCATTGTCTAAACTAAATAATGGAGCATGAGTCTGATCTTTCAAGAAGTCTTTAATATTGGTGAAATAGCTCTTATAGGTATTCCAATCTTTTTGAAAAATCGCATCTGAGCAAGAAGCCAACGTAAATAGCACTAATGCATTTACATTGGCAGGTTGTTGGCCGATGGTACGGTTGAGTTGTTGAAAAGCTTTTGGTTTTTGTGGGCTGGCTTCAACTGGCGCGGTGCTTACAGCATTGCTGCTTTGACTGCCAATTTCAATTGCGAGCTGTAAAGCATCTTCTTCAGCCGCAGCAATAAATTCGAGTTTTAGTGGGTTTTGCCCAGCCACTGCGATATTTTGCGAAACAATATCAAAACGTCCTAAATCGAGCTGCCCTTGGCTAATTTTTTTAAAGCGTTGTTTAAAGTCGTTGAGGTCAGTAGGTTGTAATAGATCAAGTAAAGGCAGACCAATTACATCATCTTCATTTTTTAGACCAAACAAAGTGAGATATTCAGCATTGGCTTGAATATGAATGCCTTCTTGAATCACGGCAACCGCTTTACGACTATCTTCAACTAAAGACTGGGTTTGGATTTGAGCTGTTTCGAGCTCTTCCATTAAATGTTGCTGCGATTGTTGTAGGCGACTAAAGGATAAAGCACGGATTAAACCAAAATAGAAACTCTCAGGTTCAGCAATATCGACAATGTCATAAATCCCTTTTTTGACTAAACTTGCATATTGTTCTGCTTGATAGTCTTCGGGTTTAAGTAAAATAATCGGTAAATTCGGTTGGCTCGATAGTTGAACTAAACTTAAAGCTTGTTCATATTTTAAATCATAAGCACGTCCAAAAATGATCAAGTCCCAATTGAGATTCAGCTGTTTTTCGAAATTTTGTAAATCATCAAGTAATATGGCATGAACTTGATGTTCGCTGTCTGTCAATAAATCACGTATCTGGTTAAAACGTATTTGATTATCATCAATAATGAGTAATCGAGTTTCCGTACGTTTTAGTTTTTTGGATAGTAATGGATTTCTCACTTTAATGCTTCCCATAAGTCGTTATTTTTGATCTCATTGCTCTGTTTCGCAATATAGTCTTTAACGACATTTTCTTGCTCTTCATTCAATAATTCATATTCAAAGCGAATAAAGCTTTGTGTCACCAACTGCGCTTTGGTGAGATAGACTTTGATGTCTTCTTTGCCTAAGCGAAGGTGGATCGTTTGTTTCTCTCGGAAGAGATTTGCCCCAGGTAAAATTAAGGTCGTAGACACTTGATCAAGTTGTGTGGTCTGTACCAATAAAGCAGGTTGATGATTTGTTGTATTGCGGTCGGTACGAATATGGGCTGAACATGGATACAAATCTTGAGCCAGTACTTCGAGACCCAATTCCAAACTTTTTTCAGTCGATTGTTTGATCCAGCGAACAACACCGCCACGCCATTGGCTTTGAGCATTTTCTTGGATCAAAATAAATTCGCCGGTTTTTAAATTGGCTGGGGTAGGGCCAGTCCATTTAATGCGATAACCATTCACACTAATATCTAATACGTCAGCAGTATGAATCTGTTTTGCTTCACGATCTAGCGCTTTCGCATTAGTCATGCCTGTTGGCATATTTGAATCATGCGAATTGACAAAAGAGGCTTCATTGTGGAATTGATAATTGCCTTCCAAATCTAAAGTTTCGTGGAAGTTTTTACCTTTAGAGAGATAGAAATGCGCTACCATTAAGCTAAAGCAAATATTAATTTGCGCAGAATATTCATAACGTTCATGACGGCGTTCAGTGTTGTTGGTCAAAATATTATGAATATGGAAATATAGCGCTGGAGTTAAAAATAACTTTTCATTTTTAGATAAATAATTGGCATTTCTAGTTTGCGTTTCGGTCAAATGATCGAGCAAGTTTTGCGTTGAAATGTATACATTGGCTTGATAAGACCGATCTTGTTTTGAGTTATAAATCGGTGGGTGATCTTTTTTCGTGTCTACAATATAGCGTGAAAGCGTGGTTTCTTTCGGTAGGATTTGAACCAATTTTGCCCAGTCAAAGCTACATAAATACAAACCTTGGATTTCAGCAGGGCGAATCTGATGATTATTGAAAATATCTAATAAGATTAATTGTGCATAAGCTTGAGCAATATTTGCAATTTGATGTTGAGTACCCAGTAACTGATTGACATTACTTTGATAGAAATTGTGTTCAATGGCACATTCAATCAGTTGATGTGCCGCAATCCATTGACCCGCCGTCGGTGTGGCATACAACATGTGTTGTTGATACAACAACAGTGTCAGTTGTTGCAACGCATAGTAGATTGATGCAATTCGAGCGGTTTGTAAGCTTTTTTTATGGCCGAATGAAAAGATCGAAAACTTTTGTTGATTGAGCTGCTGATTACATCGTTTGGCAATATCAATATAGATTTTGGCAAAGTGACTGCGTAAAAGCATTGCCAATTCAATGATTTGGTCATTACGATCCGTGGTAATGAGGCTTTGATTGGTAAAGTGTTTTTCTAAGCTCGTGAGCACACTTTCCATGGTTGGATGTAAAATTTGAACCAAATCAAAACGTAGCATCTCTTGGCATTTCAGCTCGGAGATTTCAAGTAAGGCATTGAATAAAGCTTTAGATGAGGTACCCAATTGTAAAATTGAAATACCGTTTAACCACTCTTGTAGACCTTTAGTATTGGTCGGACAAAAGCTTAATTTATCCAGCTTTAATTCAGTCGGATTGTAAAACGTATCTGAAGTATGCGTGGTCATCTTTATTATTTAACTCAAAAAGTTGAAGCCCCAAAAAGCGGTGTCTTGTTTTTTTCGCCCGCTATTTCCCGTACAAGTTTAGGAACCAAATAACCTGGTAGGTTCTCTAAAACTTTTTTATAAATTAAATCAATATCCTGAGCTGGTGTATCAAAATGATGAGCACCTTTTACTTTATCCAGAACATGTAAATAATATGGCATTACACCTGCGTCGAATAAGCGGTAACTTAAATCGACCAATACATCTGCAGAATCATTAACCCCTTTTAATAAGACTGCTTGGTTCAGCACGGTGATTCCTTGTTTGACAAGCTGTTGAAGCTGGCTACACGTGAAGTCATCTAGCTCTGATGCATGATTTGAGTGTACCACTAGAATAATGCGTAGCCTACTGTTTTTTAAAATAGAAACCAGCTCTTCATCGACACGGTTGGGGATTACGATAGGAACTCGTGAATGAATTCTCAAAAATTTAATTTGTGGCAAAGTCGATAAACGTTCAATCCACACTTGAAGTTTACGATTTGATAGTGTGAGCGGGTCTCCACCACTTAAAATCACTTCATTAATATCGGATTGTTGTTCGATATATTGCTTAATGTTTGCCCAATCGTCATTTTTAGGCAGGTTTTCTTGGTAGGGAAAATGTCGGCGGAAACAATAACGGCAATGGACCGCGCAGGCGCCGGTTAAGGTCAGTAAAAATCGAGACTTGTACTTATGTAATACACCAGGCTGTTGGTTGGCTTGTTCTTCACCTAATGGGTCGGTAACAAAACCGGCGTGTTCTTCAAGTTCCAAATGATGCGGTAGGACTTGGAGTAAAAGCGGATCGAGCGGATTACCTTTTTGCATTTTTTCGACAAAAGCGCGCGGCACGCGTAGGCGAAACTCATCTGCTGCGAACTGAGGACCTGATAATAACTGATCATGCGAAAGTTCTAATACATCGAGTAATTCTTGAGGATTTGTAATCAAATCACTCAATTGAGTTTGCCAGTTTTGCTCTTGAAATAAATAGTTTATCATGCCGATTGTTTAAAAATGCAGAAAGGTGAGTGGGGGAATATTGCTGAAATTAATGCGTCGAACTTTGAAGTGTAAGCTGAAATAATTCCGATAAAGCTCACAACGGATGAAGCCTACGAAACATTTATTAAGTTTCAGTCAACAGCAATTTTACCTGTTTGTGGGCATTGTATAAACAAAGTTCTTTAATGTCTGAGTGTAAGTTAAGCAGCTTGACCCCTTTAATGGGGATTTTTTCGTTGCGACATGGTGCATTGGTCATTTAGAATACGCAATATCACATTAATGTGCATGTGGCAGCCAATGTTACAGTCAGTACTTGCTAAATGACATGTTACAGCCCATAGCATCTATAGATTAAAGTTAGTAAGTTTGGAGTGAGCCAGTCATGGCCTATTATTCTACGAATGATTTCAAGTCAGGCCTTAAGGTCATGCTTGACGGTAACCCATGTTCAATCATGGAAAACGAATACGTAAAACCAGGTAAAGGCCAAGCTTTTAACCGCGTAAAATTACGTAACCTTAAAACTGGTAAAGTTTTAGAAAAAACTTTCAAATCTGGTGATTCACTAGAAGCTGCTGACATCCAAGAAGTTGAAATGAACTACTTGTATAACGACGGTGAAATGTGGAACTTCATGGATCCAGAATCTTTCGAACAAATCGCTGCTGATAAAGTTGCTATGGGCGACGCGGCTAAATGGTTGAAAGATGACTCAAATGAACTTTGCACAATCATGCTTTGGAACGGTGTTCCTTTAACTGTGAGCGCGCCAAACTTCGTTGTATTAAAAATCGTTGAAACTGATCCAGGTGTACGTGGTGATACTTCAGGCGGTGGCGGTAAACCGGCTAAGCTTGAAACTGGTGCAGTTGTACGTGTTCCATTATTCGTACAGCAAGAAGAAAGCGTTCGTGTAGACACCCGTACTGGTGACTATTTAGAACGTGCATAATGGTTTAAAAATAGACTATTATCGAAAGGGATGAAGTGATTCATCCCTTTTTTTATACCTATTGGTTTAAATTTTTATGCCAAAGTATTAGATGAAAAAGCCCATAACAGGAGTAGAGTTTCAAGGGAAGAAACAGCAGTACCTCGAACAAGAAAAATCAAGCTGATTTATTTCAACATTTATGAGGGATTGAGATGGAAACCATTCAACCGAAGTCAGGAATGGCTTCAAAGATTATCTGGCTGTTTGTAGCCATTTTAGGTGCCGTTTCATTCGGTATACTAGCACTCAGTCGAGGCGAGCATGTCAATGCAGTTTGGCTGATCCTTGCAGCAATCTGTGTGTATAGCATTGCGTATCGTTTTTATAGTTTATTTATTGCCAATAAAGTCTTTGAACTGAATGAGCGACGTTTAACGCCTGCCCATCGCTTAGCTGACGGATTGGATTATGTACCGACCAATAAAAGCGTTCTATTTGGTCACCACTTTGCTGCGATTGCAGGTGCTGGCCCTTTAGTTGGACCGATCCTTGCTGCGCAAATGGGTTATTTGCCGGGAACAATTTGGCTCTTGGTGGGTGTTGTACTGGCTGGTGCGGTTCAAGACTTTTTAGTCTTATTCATCTCGACGCGTCGTGATGGTCGTTCACTCGGTGAAATGGCAAAACAAGAACTAGGTTCTTTTGCTGGAATCATCGTGATGCTTGGTGCACTTGGCGTGATGATCATCATTCTTGCGGTACTTGCTTTGGTTGTTGTAAAAGCGTTGACCAACAGTCCGTGGGGTGTTTTCAGTATCGCTGCAACAGTGCCGATTGCGATTTTCATGGGTATCTACATGCGCTTTATCCGTCCGGGTAAAATTGCAGAAGTGTCGATCATTGGTTTTGTACTGATGATGGCTGGGATTATCTATGGTGGCGACATTGCACAGCATCCGTACTGGGGGCCATTCTTTACACTTTCAGGTACTGAATTAACTTGGTGGTTGATTGGTTATGGTTTCGTGGCATCAGTATTACCTGTTTGGTTACTGCTTGCACCACGTGATTACCTATCTACCTTCTTGAAAATTGGTGTTATTGCAGGTTTAGCAATCGGGATCATGTTTGCTTTACCTGAGATGAAAATGCCAGCGGTAACGCATTTTATTGATGGTACAGGTCCTGTATTTGCAGGCTCAATGTTCCCATTCTTGTTTATTACCATTGCCTGTGGTGCAATTTCAGGTTTCCATGCGCTCGTTTCTTCAGGAACGACACCGAAGCTTGTGAATAATGAAAAAGATATTCGCATGATCGGTTATGGCGGCATGTTGATGGAATCTTTTGTTGCGATCATGGCTTTGGTCTGTGCAACGATTCTTGAACCTGGTGTGTATTTTGCGATTAATGCGCCAGCAGCGGTGATTGGTACAACGGTTGAATCTGCTGCGGAAGCAGTACGTACATTAGGCTTCGTGGTAACACCTGAAGCATTGACCTTACTTGCACAAGAAGTGGGTGAAAACTCGATTCTGTCTCGTACAGGGGGGGCGCCAACATTTGCGATTGGTATGGCTCACATTATTACGGAAATTTTCAATAACCGTTCAATGATGGCGTTCTGGTATCACTTTGCGATTTTATTTGAAGCACTCTTCATTTTAACTGCTGTGGATGCAGGTACGCGTGCATGTCGTTTCATGGTGCAAGATACAGTGGGTATCGTAGTTCCTGCGGTTAAAAACTCACATAATTTCTTCGGAAATCTGTTAGGTACAGCGGTGGCTGTTGCAGGTTGGGGCTTCTTCGTTTACCAAGGTGTTGTGGATCCACTCGGCGGTATTAATAGCTTATGGCCGCTATTTGGTATTGGTAACCAAATTCTCGCTGCGATGGCTTTGATCTTGGGTACAGTGATTTTATTCAAGATGAAAAAACAAAAGTATGTTTGGGTAACGATTATCCCAACAGTATTCTTGTTTATTACTTCAATGACCGCTGGTTGGCAGAAGATTTTCCACGAAAATCCAAAGATTGGTTTCTTGGCTCAAGCAGATCGTTTTAATGCAGCAATTGCGAAAAATGAATTGTTGGCACCTGCGAAAACCATGGCTGAAATGCATACGGTTGCATTGTCGAATCAAATCAATGCCGGTCTTTGTGCATTCTTTATGATTGTGGCATTTGTGATGTTATTTGCAGCGATTGGTGTGGTGCGTCGTGCTTTGGCAAATCCAAATCCATCGGTGAATGAAGCAGAAGCGATTTACCGTGACCCAGCTGAAATTAATCCGTCGAATTCAGCACATTAATAGGGGAATATGAATGAACCTGAAGTTTGCAAAAAGTGGAAAAACGGTGATTTATAAAATCATTAAAATGACCATTATGTCGCAGAAGGATCTAATTCTGAACCCGAAAAATTGGTCACGTATTGCGACGTTGTGGCAACGTTTACAGCAAAGCTTCCGCCTGATGGTGGGTGTGCCAGATTACCAAAACTATTTGGAACATATGGCAAAACATCATCCTGATTTGGAAGCGATGGATGCAAAAACATTTTATCGTCACTGTGTAGATGCACGTTATCCATCAGCTGGTGGTGACATGAAGAAGTGTCCTTGCTAATGCTTTGACTTGTGCTAAAAATCCAATAAAAAAGCGTTCTTCGGGACGCTTTTTTATTGCTGAATTGTGATCAGTCGAAGCGAAAACAACGCTTTTGTATACTCAATAAATATCAAGCGTATGTATTTAAAGTATTGAACTGGGTATGGCTTGGAGATAAACACTGTATTTTTAAATAAAACCCTGTATGTTAGTCATTCATTTAACTTTTTTATTGGGGAATAAAAGGTGTTTTGGGGATCAGAGAAAAGCCAACAAAATAATACATCAACGCTTTTAAGTGAGCAGAGCCTTGCGCCTTTTTACCCGAAAATAAATACATTCCTCGAACAAATTAACCAAATTATTTTGGATAAAAACCAGCAAACCAAATTGGCTTTAGCTTGTCTATTGGCTGGTGGGCATGTGCTATTTGAAGACTTACCTGGTTTAGGAAAAACGACATTATCTAGCGCCTTGTCACATTTAGCGGGATTAAAGTTTCAACGGATTCAATTTACCAATGACATGCTGGCCAGCGATGTGATTGGGGTAAATATGTTTAATCAAAAAGAACATCATTTTGAGTTTAAATCTGGGCCGATTTTTACCCAAATTTTATTGGCAGATGAAATCAACCGTTGTAGTCCAAAGACCCAAAGTGCTTTATTGGAAGCGATGGAAGAGGGGTATGTGACGGTTGATGGTGTGCGCTATGCTTTGCCTCAACCATTTTGGGTGATTGCGACACAAAACCCTTTATTTCAAAGTGGTACTTATGCCTTACCTGAGTCCCAGTTGGACCGGTTTTTAATGCGTTTGTCTTTAGGTTATCCATCGCGTCAGGCAGAGAAATTATTGCTCCAACAAACTTCACGCCATGATCTGATTGCGGCATTAGCACATATCTTTAATGAAGCAGAAATTTTACAACTACAAGGGTTTGTCGAGCAGATACATCTGAGTGATCGTTTAATGGATTACATTTTGGATCTTGCTGCTGAGACACGTAAGGGGAGACATGGTCTTTCTACTCGTGGTGTTTTAGCCTTAAAGAAAGCTGCGCAAGCCTATGCGCTGATTGAGCAGCGAAATTATGTGAATCCTGACGATGTACAAGCCGTTTTTACAGCTGTGGTATCTCATCGAATTGGGTTGTCAGATCTTGAAGCCTTTAAGCTTTTAGAACAAGTTTCGATCCAATAAAGGAGTTGAACCTTGGCTTCAATGTGGCAGCAATGGATTGAACGTCGATTTAAAATCGATCAGCACAAGCAGCTGACTCAAAAAGATGTCTTGATCTTTATCTATCAGCAAGGCTACTTGTATTTGGTATTAATTTTCATCACTTTTATTGCAGGTGTGAATTATGCCAATAATTTGATTTTAGGCTTTTGCTTTTTAATTAGCGCCGTATTGAGTATTAGTTTCTATATTACTTTTAAGCAGCTTCATGCGTTGCAGATTCAAATAAATGTTGTTGATATCCCGCAAGCTGGGGAATTACTTTCGGTTGAAATTTACTTTAAGCAAGATGCTGAACAGGCGAGATATTTGTGGATTAAAACGGAAAATCAGCTACATAAAATATTAGTCAATGAGCAACAGCACTGTTTCCAGTTAAATTTTACAACCAGCCAACGCGGTGTTTTTCAGATTCCACCCATACAAATTTATAGTGTTTATCCCTTTGGTTTAGTTCGGGCCTGGACGTATTTGTATGCACAGCAACCTGCGTGGGTTGCGCCACAAGCCAGTTTGCATTCCGTTGAAAATAAGCAACAACAGCAAAATTTTGAACCTGATTTTGATGAATTTCGGGAATTACGCAGTTTTCAGGCGGGGGATTCACTTCATGCGGTGTCATGGAAACAAGCAGCACGTGGACAAGGCTTATATGTCAAAGTCTTTGAACAATATGAAGATCTAAAGAAATTGGAGATTCATTATCACCATATGCCAGCTCAAAGTCATGAAGAAAAACTTAGCCTTATGATGGGTTTGGTCGAGCAGGCTGAGCAAAATCACGATCAATATGCACTGTATTTACCTAATGCTGAGTTAGCATCAGGCACTGGAGCACTGCATTTTTCCGAAGCTAAACGGTTATTGGCGCAGGCTTGATTTATGATTGAAAATACCATACGCCGCTCCATACTACTCACTTTAGCTTTGGTGCTCATTGCGCAAATGCTTTATATACCAGTGGTGACATCATTAGTATTTTTAGTCATTTGGCTTATTTTATTACTCAATACCCGCGCCAGTAAAAAACCATTTTCTAAAATTTTAACCTATGTGCTGACATTGACAGCATTATTTAGCATTTATATAAGCCATAAAACCTTTATTGGTGTTGATGCAGGGGTTGCAGTACTCAGTACATTTTTATTTGCTAAATCTTTAGAAACAAAAACACGTCGTGATGTGATTATTTTATTTAACTTTGCGATGTTTGTGATTGCCAGTAGCTTTTTGTTTAGCCAGTCTTTTGCCATGGCATTGGTTATTTTATTGGCGTTGTTGAGCTGTTTTATTGGATTATACCGTTTACAGACCGTTGGTTTTAGCCAAAACTCAGGCGGTGAAGTACAAGCGATTAAACAAGATATTGGGCATGTGGGAAAATTTATTGCCCTAGCTGTTCCATTCTTTATCTTATTGTTTCTCTTTTTTCCACGCCTCCCGCCGCTATGGCACATTCCTATTCCTGAAAATAAAGCCACAACGGGGATCAGTGACAGCATGTCTCCGGGCGATATTGCTGAGTTATCACAGTCGAGTAGTTTGGCTTTTCGTATAATCGGTGATATCCAAGCCTTGCCACCACGTACAGAGCTGTATTGGCGGGCGATGGCATTAGATGAATATGATGGTGCTAAATGGACCAGTCATTTTTTTAACCAGAACGTTATACAGCTGAATCCAGCCGAGTTAAAACCCAAACGGACATTGAATTATCAATATTTGGCTGCCGACCCAAGTGTGATGTGGATTATGTCGTTGGAGCAATCCGTTCCCAATGAAGCACGTTTTGCTTTAGGTCAAGATGGTCGAATTACACCCTACCGATTATCAGCACGTACGGAGCCGATTCAACTGAAATGGTTAGGAAGTGCAGAGCCGCCACAAATAAAAAATGTGACTTTACTTGAAAAATTAAACACACGTTATGTTGAAAACTTGGATGTTCAATCACAACAATTGGCCCAAACTTTATGGCAGCAAAGTCATCAAAATCCTGAGCGTTATATTGCAGAAGTTTTGCAATGGTATAAACAAAATCGCTTTGCATATACCTTAAGCCCAGGTGTATTGGGGCAAAATCGGATAGATGATTTTTTATTCGGATCAAGACAGGGCTTTTGCGAACATTTTGCTTCGAGCTTTGCAATGTTGATGCGCTATGTGGGTGTTCCATCGCGTATTGTCGTGGGATATCAAGGTGGTCAATTAGCACCAGATGGAAAAAGTTGGGAAGTTCGTCAACTTGATGCACATGCGTGGACAGAGGTTTATGTCAATCAACATTGGCGTCGAATTGATCCTACAGCCATGATCGCACCTCAGCGTATCGATGGTGGGATGCAGGATTATATGGAACAAGATCGGACAATTTTTGGGAGCCAGCAGTCTACTTGGGCCTATCAACAATTTTCGATGTTGAAAAAAGTCCGTGTATGGAGTGATTATGCGAGTTACCAATGGCAAAGCAAAGTGGTGGGCTATAATGCTCAATCTCAACAACAATGGTTTAAAAAGCTAGGTACAAATTCTGCTTATGCAGGTGTTTTAATTCTTATTTTGAGTATTGGTGGCATTGTAGCATTATATTTTATATGGATTTTGCGGAAAAAAAGAAAAAGTTTAAGCCCGCTTGAAAGAGAAATTACCAATTTCGCAAAGAATTTACCCTTGAGCCAGCAAAAATTGACTTCTGAAAGTTTTCGGCATTGGTTACAACGTTTGGCAGAAAATGTACCTGAACATGAAAGGCGTTCATTTGAACAAGCTATTAGGTTATTTGAGCAGGAAATTTACGTAGGTACTCCGCTAAGTTCTCAAGATATTCAATGTTTTAAGTTATTGCTTAAAACTTGTACGCAAAGTTTAAAAAAGTCAGAAAAGGGCTTGTCATAAAAAATAAAAATGAATATGATTCTACGCATTCTAGGTTTATAGCTCAGTTGGTTAGAGCGCTACGTTGACATCGTAGAGGTCACCAGTTCGAATCTGGTTAAACCTACCAATATTCAAACTATATGTTATAAGGGTTTTAAGCTAAAACAACAGCTTAAAGCCCTTTTTTTATGCCCACAAAAAAATTATAGCTTAACCGTACTTACTGCAAAATCGCTATTTATGCCGATTATGTAGTTAGATTTACGTCAAGAATTTTAGAATTTACGTCATGAAATTAGTGCAACCTCGCAATCGCGGTGCAACGTTTTATAATGAAATTATGATCAATGGTAGCCGTAGAAATATTGGCAAAGGTCACGGGACATAAAATATTCGATATATTGATAAATACGTATTACACCCGACGGCTATCTGTAATAGCCAAAATGTTGAATATTAAATAGAATAGTCCCCATTGAATGGGGCTTTTTTAAGAATGAAAATATCAGATCTTTCTGTTTTATCGATAGTCTCAATTGTTCTGGGAATAGAAAAATCACCTAGCTATAGAAGTGGTCCAGCTCTTGTAGAGCTATTTAATGCCGTTGAGTTTCGGGACGATTATTGGTTTTTAAATGCTCAGGGGCTTTTTGGCGCAAGAAAAGATTTTGCCAAAAAGAAACTTTTAGAAATAAACGGAAGTAACCAATTAAGAAACTTGATTGAAATTTTAGTGGATGAAAGAGAGAACAACGCTTCGGAAGAAACAGCGAAAGAGTTAAACAAAATTTTGAAATATGATAAATATGAATTGGTCAGGAATGCAGACGGTATTTATAAGATTTCTGGTGCAGATCTTCCTGAAAGTGTTTCAGTTATTCCAGTTTTTGAAGATATTGAAAAGCAAGTGATAGAGCAAATCCGTTCAGCAAAGTATTCCATTTGGGTCGCTGTGGCATGGATAACGTCTCGTCCAATTGCAGAGGCACTATATAAACAACATAAAAAAGGTGTAAATGTTCGAATAGTGGTAAATGATGATGAGTTAACAAACAGCAAAGGGGGGGAAATAGAAAAGTCAGAAATAGAATATTATAAAATAGCTCCTCTAAATGGGGGTTTTAAAAATTTAATGCATCATAAATTTTGCATCATAGATCTAAAAAAAGTTATTACTGGTTCTTTTAATTGGACAGTCAAAGCTTCATTTAATAATGAAAATATAGCTGTGATAGAGCAAAGAGAGCAAGCAGAAAAATTTGCAGATGAATTTATTAAACTTATCGAAGATTTACCTAGAAAATAACTAAAAAGGACACTAAGCCATTTTTTTAAAGTTTCCGTCTAGCGTCGCGCTTTGCCACACTAGTACACGGAAGCCTTTTAGCTATGTACTTTCATCTGCAACCACTTTGTTGAATTTCCAATTGCTACCAAGGTATTCAATGAGCCATAGCAAGTTTTCATAATTGATTGTGTCCACGTGGGCTTTTTGGCGAAGTGTGGTTTCACGTTCTTTAGGCGTTCCGATAATTGCAATGACCTTAAGCTTTTCTACGTGCTGCTATTTCTTTGCTTCATCTGGCCAAGCACTTGCCGTAACTCGTAAAGGAGCAGTTACCAAAGCAGGGCCCAGTTCAAGCACTTCGAGAATTTCTAAAGCGGTTATCGGCAGCTTAGAAATATCACAAAGGTACTGCCTACAACTCCCAATCTATTTCCTCACAAATTAGTAAATTCTCAAACATAAAAAAGCCCTAACAAGAATTAGGGCTAATCTATGCAAGCTTTGAGTTTAATTTTTAAACAGCTTCCGCTTCTAAAATTTCGAAGTCATGGGTAATTTCTACACCACCATCCATCAGCATTTTACTAGCAGAACAGTATTTTTCAGCAGAAAGTTCAACCGCTTTTGCAACTTGCTTTTCCTTCACGCCATGACCAGTGACTACAAAGTGCAAATGAATTTTAGTGAATACAGCAGGAATAGTGTCGGCACGTTCTGCATTTAATTCACAACGAACATCGGTAATGTCTTGGCGTGCTTTCTTTAAAATCGTCACAATATCGAAAGATGCACAACCACCAAGTCCTGTTAAAATCAGTTCCATTGGGCGCGGACCACGGTTTTCACCGCCATATTCTTGTGATCCATCCATCATAACAGTGTGACCACTTTGAGTTTTTGCTTCAAAAGCAACATTCTCTAGCCAATGAACACTAGTTTGCATTGCAAGTCCCTAAAAAAAGCTATAAATTTACGCAGTACCTGTACACTAACATAAATTGAGTTGATAAGGAATTTCAACTCTTACGTGTGACAAGTTCACTTTAGGTCTTGTGCGATCTATAAATTATCCATATTCGGAAACTGTTAGCATGACTTCAAACTTTTCACAACTTAGCACAGATGCGCTATCTCCGGGGCAGTTACCTGAGTCGGTGAAGGCATTATTAAAACGTGCATATATCAATCGTTACCCAAAACGTACAACAATCGTTGATGCGGGCTCAGAATCTAAATCTTTGTATTTAATTCTTAAGGGTTCAGTATCTATCATTTTACGCGAAGATGATGAGCGTGAAATTGTGGTTGCGTACTTAAATGCGGGTGACTTTTTTGGGGAAATGGGTCTATTCGAAGCAAATGCACAGCGTACTGCAGAAGTGCGTACGCGTGATGTATGTGAAATTGCTGAGATTACCTATGAAAACTTTCATGAATTAAGCAAACAATACCCAGACTTAAGTTATGCGGTATTTGCACAGCTTGTACGTCGTCTTAAAAATACGACACGGAAAGTCACTGACCTTGCGTTTATTGACGTGTCAGGTCGTATTGCACGTTGCTTAATTGATTTATCTTCACAACCTGAAGCAATGATTTTGCCAAATGGTCGTCAGATTCGTATTACTCGTCAAGAGATTGGTCGTATCGTGGGTTGTTCCCGTGAAATGGTTGGTCGTGTTCTAAAAACACTTGAAGAACAAGGCATGATTGAAACTGATGGTAAAGCGATTCTAATTTTTGATGCATCGCTTGAAGATAAAAGCCAATTGGCTTCAGATGATTTCGACGACGAAGAATAATCATTCTTCTAAATCAAAAAAAGCAAACTCAGGGGTTTGCTTTTTTTATGTCTATTCATTTCTCACTATTATATCTGAACAAGCTTTTCTCACATTTTTTGACAAGTAAACAGAAAATTATGATTTAAACAAAGCCGATATCTTAGGTAAGCTACTTCGTGACTTATATATTGATATTTAAAATAAAGAGGGAATTTGTGGCATGCAATTTAAACCATTGGCCCATACCGGAATTTTAGTTCCAGAAATTTGTTTAGGCACTATGACGTTTGGTGAACAAAACACCCAAGCAGAAGCTTTCGAGCAACTGGATTATGCTTTAGAGCGTGGTCTTAACTTTTGGGATACTGCAGAAATGTATCCTGTCCCACCAAAACCTGAAACCCAAGGTTCAACTGAAACTATTATTGGTAACTGGATTGCAGCTCGCGGTGGACGTGATAAATTAATCTTAGCTTCAAAAATTGCAGGGCCGTCACAAGGCGGTAGTCATATTCGTGACGGGCAAACTAAATTTATTGCTTCGGAAATTGAGTCTGCACTGGATCATTCTCTTCAGCGCTTACAAACAGATTATCTTGACTTATACCAGTTGCATTGGCCGCAACGTCCAACCAACTTTTTCGGTAAATTGGGTTATGGCAATGCCGAAGCAAACAGTACGCAAACTATTACCAATTTAGAAGAAACATTAGTTGCTTTAAGTCATGAGGTTAAAAAAGGTCGAATTCGCTCAATTGGACTATCTAATGAAACGCCATGGGGAACGTTAAAATTCCTACAACTTGCAGAAAAGCATGGTTTAGAAAAAATTGTCAGTGTGCAAAATCCATATAGTTTGTTGAATCGTACTTATGAAATCGGTTTATCTGAAATTGCACACTACGAAGGCGTGGGCTTATTGGCATATTCACCTTTAGCATTTGGTTATCTAACAGGTAAATTCCGTCATGGTGCACGTCCTGCCAATGCTCGAGTGACACTATTTTCACGCTTCAGCCGCTATTCAAATGCGGAGAGTGAATGGGCAACAGAACAATATGCACAATTGGCTGAACAGTATGGTTTAACGTTGACACAGTTAGCACTAGCATTTATTAAGCAGCAATTTTTTGTCACCAGTACAATTATTGGTGCGACAAATCTAGATCAGTTGAAAGAAAATATTGATGCTTTTGAGGTGAATTTATCAGAAGACATTTTAAAAGGGATTGAAGCTATTCATCGCCAACAGCCAAATCCTGCACCTTAAGCTGAACTTTTTAGTGGATTAAGCAAAAGCCTGCATGTAAATGTGGGCTTTTTTGACATTTGTATTATTTAAGCAAATGGAAAATCATTGAATTTTATTGTCAGAAAGTCAGTTGAGTTGACAAGAAAATTGCCTAAAAATACATATGTATTTAAACAATATAATAAAGTACTCTGTACACGACAAATTTCATAGGATCCTTGTCCTATCAGGCTTTTTCTTTCTTAAAATTGCTAGCACTTTCTTAAATTCTTCTTTTTTTCCAAAACCAATCAAACGTAGAATAGCCATTTGAAC
>NZ_VPDB01000161.1:0-1451 GCF_013417925.1 Acinetobacter sp. YH12218 | reverse complement strand
ACTATGTCCTAGTGCATCAGCTAAAGCGAAATTGCGTATATTCAAGCTTGCATTCAAATCACGATCATGCACTGTTTCACAGTCAGGACATTGCCATTCTCTTATGCTTAGTGGCAATTTTGTCATAGTATAACCACAACATGAACATGCTTTAGAACTTGGAACGAATCTTCCAATTTGTAGCACATTCTTACCGAACCATTTTGCCTTGTATTGCAATATCGTAAGAAATTGACCCCAAGCCACATCCGAAATGGACTTGGCTAATTTTCGATTTCTTACCATGTTTTTTATCCCTAAATCTTCTACAGCATACGTGGTCGCTTGGTTTTCACAGATCAAGTAATGCGTGAGTTTGTGATGTAGGTCTAAGCGTTGCAGGCGCACTTTTTCATGGATGAATGCAACACTTAATTTTTGACGTTGATAATTCTTTGATTCTTTCTTCTTTCGAGCAAATATCTTCTGCTGTATGGATAGTCGGTTTTGAGCCTGTCGCAAGTATTTTGGATTTTCAACCTTATTACCATCGGATTGAATGAGCATGTGATTCAAACCCATATCAATTCCGATGGTTTGATCAGCTTGAATTGTTGTTGATGCAACAAGTTCTAACTCTGACTCGACCAAAATCGAAGCATAATACTTACCTGTCGCTGTTTTGCTAATGGTGACAGTTTTGATTTTCCCATTAAATACCCGACTAAATACAGTTTTTATCCCTTTAATTTTAGGTAGATGAAGTAATCCGTTCTCAAAGCTCACTGTTGCGTGCTGAGGGCATTGATAAGACCGTTGCGGTATTTTCTTGGATTTGAACCGTGGGTAGCCGACAAGATGACTTAATGGGCGTTTTTCATCAGGATTTGGTTTATATCCTTTGATCTTTCTGAATTCAACCTTGCCTTTCTTTAATCGCTGAAAAAAGTTGTTGTAAGCAGTGTGTAGGTGAAGTAACCCACTAAGAAGTGATTGACTATTCACCTCGTTCAACCATTCGAATTCAGGTTGTTTTTTCATGGCAACTAATTGGTCTTGAATATCCTTTTTTGATAATAATTTTTGAGTTTCAGAATGAGCTTTAGTTTGAAGTGCTAAAGCCCAATTGAAAATAAAGCGAGTGCATCCGAAGTGCTTTTCAAATTGCACTTTCTGCTCAGAAGTAGGATAGATGCGATATTTATACGCTTTCAAAAAAGGTTGTTTCATGGTTATAATTTAGCAAATTAATTGCTTAGTGTAAATGTAATGAAGTCACATTATCACTGTGTTTATAAACTTACATATCATTTAGTGTTGGTAACAAAATATCGCAAGAAATGCCTTTCAAATGAGATGATCAATCGGCTTGAAGAAATTGTAAAAAAGAACTGTGCTGATTGGGAGATTGACTTGATTGAGTTCAATGGTGAAGCTGATCATATTCACTTATTGTTAGATATGCACCCGAA
>NZ_VPDB01000160.1:0-1466 GCF_013417925.1 Acinetobacter sp. YH12218 | reverse complement strand
AACTATGATGTACGACCTTTCATCATGCAGTCGAATGAAAGCGATTATGACTTTTTAACGCGTCTTTGGCGCAGTGAAGGCATCAATTGGCTCATCGATGAAGCGCAGCTGAAAGCACCACATTCCTCAGCGCCAATTGAAAAACAAAAACTCCGGCTGATTGATGACAATAGCCAATATCAAGCACTCAGCCGTCGTAGTATCCGCTTTCATCGCTCTAGTGCCACAGAAAAACAAGACAGCATCACCAGCTTGATCGGTGAACGTAGCATTCAACCGACTGCGGTCCATGTGCAGCGCTGGCAAGCCGATGGACTGAGCCAAGAAGAAGGCGCAGGCTCAGTTCAAAGCAAACATCAGCATAGCCAAAGCCAAGACAATGCCAGTTTAAGTTTGGAACAAGCATGGCATATCAGCCCTGCATGGATGCAAGACTTAAAAGGCGAAGACCAAGCTACCGCTTCATCAAACAGTCAGATTGAAAAACTGAATCAAAACCTAACGCGCTATCACGAGCTACAATCGAAAAAATTCAATGCACAATCGACTGTGCGTGATACACAAGTCGGTTATTGGTTTGAATTGAATGAACACCCAGAAATTGATCAACACAGTGGTGCAGACAAACAATTTTTAATCACAGAAAAGAAATTCTATAACCAAAATAACTTACCCAAAGACCTTACTGAACAAGTCAATCAACTGATTGAACAAAGTCAGTGGAACATTAAACCGATCCATGAACAGGCCGAGCGTCAGGCCAATCAGCTCACATTACAACGCCGCAATATTGCGACGGTTCCTGCATATAACCCACTCGAACACCGTCCAAGCACCCATCCGCAACGGGCTAAAGTCGTTGGGCCAAGTGGTGAAGAAATACATGTCGATGAATGGGGGCGTATCAAAGTCCGCTTCTTATTTACCCGTGGTGATGATCACAGCCATGATGGTGGTGCAGGCAGCAATGACAATGACACGGACTCTGCATGGGTAGATGTACTGACTCCATGGGCCGGTGAAGGCTATGGCGCACGCTTCTTGCCACGCATTAATGAAATCGTGGTCATCGATTTCTTTGACGGTAATATCGACCGACCATTTGTGGTGGGACGTATACATGAAGCACAGCGCAGTCCGACCCAATTTGATAGTAAAGGCAAACTGCCAGACACCAAAAAACTGGCTGGAATAAAAAGTAAGGAAGTCCAAGGTGAAGGCTTTGGACAACTGCGCTTTGATGACACCACAGGACAAATATCAACACAATTACAAAGTACCCATGGTGCCACTCAGCTTAACCTCGGTAACCTTAGTCATCCCAAAGAAACCGCAGAAAGTGCAGGGCGAGGTGAAGGCTTTGAACTGAGAACCGACCAATGGGGTGCAGTGCGAGCAGGACAAGGGCTCCTTGTCAGCACACACCCACAACAACAAGCAGCGGCAATGCACCTCGACGCACAAGC
>NZ_VPDB01000159.1:0-1475 GCF_013417925.1 Acinetobacter sp. YH12218 | reverse complement strand
TAAATTTTCAGCGTTGCTGGCTCCCCGTCAGCCGGATTGGGTTGCATCGCAGGGGTGTCGAAAGAGTCAACTGCGGTCCAAAGCTGTTGGACTTGGGTGAAAAGGGCGTTTATTCTTCCTATACGTATAGGAAACCTTTATTATACGGTTATAGTAAAAAGGGGGAGAGGAATCTTCCTCTTTTTTATTTTAAAGGGAGATCTCCCATGACACTTCGTAGAAAAGGGTACATCAATGAATTTGATGGCTTATTTGTGATACCAACAATCGGATTAATCCTGTTGAAATTTTATATTTCTATATTTAGAGCATAGGCAGATTGCCTGTGCTCTTTATTTTGTTTGTTTTAAATTGGTATTGAATGATACCAATATTACATGATTAATGGAGGAGATTATTTATGACATTTAATAACAATGAAAATACACGTGTGTGGTTTATTACAGGTGCAAGCAGTGGACTAGGATACGAATTCACAAAAAAAGCATTGGAGTCAGGAGAGAAGGTTGTTGGTGTTGCTAGAAATATTGAAAAACTGAATGAGTTAAAATGCCAGTTTGAAGGAATGTTACTTCCTTTAAGTCTTGATGTTACTGATAGAAGTGCTGTTTCGACTACAGTGGAAACTGCCATTAAACATTTTGGAAGACTCGATATTGTCATTAACAATGCAGGGAATATGGTAATGGGAATGATTGAAGAATTTAGTGAAGATGAAGTTAGAAGCCAAATGGAAACTAATTTCTTCGGTACAGTATGGGTAAGTCAAGCTGTTATGCCGTACTTGCGGGCACAAGAATCAGGTCATATTATCCAGATATCTAGTATTGGTGGACTGATTAGTGGTCCAATGTCGGGAATCTATAGCGCTAGTAAATTTGCTTTAGAAGGATTTAGCGAGGCTTTAGCACAAGAAGCTGCACATTTTGGTATAAAAGTATCTATCGTAGAACCTGGAGGTTACTGGACGAATCTATACTTAAAAATGAGTTTTACTACACAGAAAAAAGAGTATGATTCATTACGTGAAAAGTTGGCCCAACAATATTCAAACGAATCGGTGGATAGTGATCCTAAGTTAGCCGCCGAAGCTATAATGAAACTGGTTAATAGTGAGAATCCGCCTCTCCGATTAGTTCTGGGAAGCCTTGTATATGATTTAGCTGTTGAAAATGCAGAAAAACGTATATTTACATGGAAAGAGTGGGAATCAGTCAGTCGTTCTTCGGAACATGGGATTCCTGCACCAGAAGGATACGGAATAATTGAGGAATAGAAACCCTAAGAAATAAACTCTCTAAACTACAAAAACTAATTAATGATTTAATATGTTTATTAACTTAATCGCCGGGCGCAACGGCTTTCGTCATTGCGTCTCTGGGAGCAGCTTGGTCTTCAACTGCACCGGCCTTTGTCGCTTTCCGTCTACTTCAAGCAGTGGGCGCGTCGGCCATGCTGGTGGCGACGTTCGCGAC
>NZ_VPDB01000158.1:0-1594 GCF_013417925.1 Acinetobacter sp. YH12218 | reverse complement strand
TTCCACTTTAGATATTTGTTTAAGATGAGATGTAACTCATTGAAATGTGTCATCATATTCGTCGTCAGAAAACAAGTATTATGCCATTATTTCAATGAGTTATCTTTTTTTGTCGTGTACAAAGGCTTTTTCTAAATATTTAGCCAATACAATATTGGTTGCAAGTTCTACTAATTTATATTCAGCCGAATTCGGGTTTCGATATGTATTGGCCAATTCAATCAGGTGCTCAATATCTATGACCTGCGGTGAAATTTTTCCTTGTATCAGTGCCTGAAGTTCTTGCATAGGACAATGTAAATTTAAAAATAAAGAAGTCGATTAGTTCATTTGATTATAGAGATTTCATTAAAAAAAACATGGAAATAAATGTCAGCTTCTACAAATTAAGCGTTAAATATGACAATTAATGCGCATTTTGTTTAAAAATAATACCAAATCATTAGCTTAAAGATAGGTTTTGCAAAAGATATAGCGGTATGGTTTGATCAATTTTTTTGAAGTCATCATCAGCGATCGAGCGCTTTTAGATGTTCATTTTTAATGTTAAGTAAAGAATAAAGCCCAAAGTAAAGGCACATAAAATAAAAAACCGATGGTGGGAGCCATCGGTTTTTTATGGAAAAATCAGCTAAAAATTATGCTTTTTTTTCTGTGTTTGTTACAACTTTAGTTGTATCTGCAGCAGGTGCTTTGTTATCTGCATTGGCAGTTTCAGCAGTCACAGCTTTTTTTACTGGAAAATCTGGTACATAAACGATTTGTGCAGAAACAGTTGCAGAAAGCGCCATCACAGCAACAGCCATAGCATATTTGATTGCGTTCATTTGTGTATTCCTATCAATCATTAGTAACTCAAAAATTGAGTCAGGGAGAAAATTAATCACTTGAATTTATGTGAAAATAATATCAAAAAATAATCAATTAAAAATGATCGATTCGGCAACACAAGATAAATGGTAGGATTTAATATTTATATAAAACAGTCTATTAGAGTTATTGCTCTAGAGTTTTTAGTGGCTGAGTGACAGCGGCGTATCACTCAGATATAGATGAAAAATCTATGAATGTTTGGCACATTTCTTTTCATAGACTTTGCCTGCGATACCACCAATAATGGCACCACTAATCGTACCAAAAACAGGCAAAATACTGCCTGCAACAGCGCCGATCGCAGCACCTTTGACGGTCGGAGAAAAACGTGAGAGAAAGCTATTCTCCCCTGTTTGCGACTCGTTGGCGGTTGTTTGAGGGGTTGTATTGGTAGATAGTTCGGTTTCAGCAGAAGTTGCTTGAGGTTCAATAGTCATGACATTACTCCCGAGCATGATCGTTAGAAGAATGAAGCTTTTAGCCTAATCGGTAGTGGCCTTGGCTTAAACAGAAAGCATGTAATAAATGATGGTCAGTTTGTAATCCCTCGAAGTGGAATTCACTCCTGTGTAAGACATGTAATATTTTGCTGTTTGAACCGTACCGGGTTTGTCGGAGACTTTTTTATTTAAGTTAGGCCACCTGACCTAACGGGTTAATCTTATCATAGTACATTGCTTCAAACTCAAAAGGCGATACATAACCCAGTGCACTGTGTACA
>NZ_VPDB01000157.1:0-1595 GCF_013417925.1 Acinetobacter sp. YH12218 | reverse complement strand
CTGTTCCTTAAAATGTATTCAAACATACTCAAGGACTAATTCGCACTCTGTTAATGTCTTGTTGCCAAGCGTGTAACTAGAGCCTGAGTCGGTCAGTTCCGACTTGTAGCGGTCAGTCCGTTCTTGCAATATACGCTTTACAGTTTTGTAAGGCGTATAACGACTTATCTCATTGTCGTTTAATCTTGCAAGCACGTTTCTCGCAGCATTCCAATCAGCTTGCACAACTTCCCCATTGAAACGGTGAAAACGATCTCCCTTACGTGTACCTATTAAAAGGCCATGCAAGAAAGAATCACTTTGCGAAGTATATGCAGAATTGACTAGATGCACCGTAGAACCTCTACGGTGAGATATACCTGTTAGGGCATTAGCTAACAAACCTTTAGCCCATGTATTTAAGCGTCTATTGGTGTTTTTGCCATAGTTGCGTTTACTTTGAATTGGGGATGTTAAATCTTCCGCAACAATCACTTTGGCTTTATCAACCAACTTGTGAGTTGCTGTAAATATTAATGTTTTGAGCTTTGCTTTTTGAGTATCTTGTCGCTTATCTAGTTTTTTTCGACCTAGATTATTTAACTCAATTTTCTGTTTCTTGTGCGGTTTGGCTTTAGAAATCGCTCTGAGCTTATTTCTACGTTTGTACTTTTGATTTAGGTAGTCTGATTCACTTGAGATCAATTTACCTAAACCATTGCCATATACTTCACCATCAGAATCCACAAAGGCTTCTGAATAACCTTTATCAACACCTACGGTTTCCTGACCACAATCCTGTGTTTCAACTGCATCATAAGTTGAGTGAACTTCAACATTACCGTTTTTTAGAATGATTCTAAGTGTGCCTTGTGGCGCAAAATCAACAGTGGTGTTTAGTGGAATTTTAATGGTTTGTCGAGGGACTAGACTCGGCACTTTAAGCCAACATTGACCATTTAACTCAAAAGTTTTACACATATCCGCACGAACAATAATTTGATTATGTGTGTGATTAACACCATGCTTAAAGTGATTACGCATTTGACGATGGAGGAAATTATCAGTCATCCATTCATCTTTTTTAAGCAAGGTGTATAGTCTTTTTTGTTCATTATTACAGGAGGTGCGTTTTCGGATCGCCTGCTTTACTTTGTCTTTTGATGCTTCTCGATAGGCTTTAATATCACCTACGCAATCACGTAGCGTTTCTTTCCACGCATTTGCAGAAACACCAAAGTCACGACTTTCTTTCATCCACGCATCACGAATAGCTCTGTCACTGATATTCAAACCTGAAATAGCACCATATTTAGCCCACACCTCGCTACGAATACGACCAAGTAAAACAGCTTGTTTCTCAAGCTGTTTGTACTTTTGCACATTCAAGTTTTTACAGTGATGAATGCGTGTTAATTTCACAAAGTCATGCCTAGGTTAAGGGATTGGATAATCAATAGATATGGATGCTAATATACCAAGACACTCACCTAAAATACAAAAGATAATCATTTAAATCTCTAATAAATACCCACCTTGCCACTACTGAATCGACATAGACAAAATGAGAACTTATGCAAATATTTGTCTATATTTTTAGTTATAGTTAATTACTC
>NZ_VPDB01000156.1:0-1644 GCF_013417925.1 Acinetobacter sp. YH12218 | reverse complement strand
CCCCCTAATGGCATTTAAAAACTGACCCCCTTGGTTAATATAGCGGTCATTTTGGACTGCTCAACATGTTAACTTTGGAGCAAGCAGTGACAATCCAAATACTTCATCAACAAGGTAAATCTATTAAAGCCATTAGTCGTCAACTGGGGGTGTCCAGAAATACCGTACGTAAATATTTACGGCAAAACACCACACCTCAGTATCAGCGTATACAGCCTAGAATAAGTATCCTTGACCCATATAAACCCTATTTACTCCAACGTGTAAATGCAGCTCATCCTGAATGGATTCCTGCTGTCGTGCTCTACCAGGAAATTTTAAGGTTGGGATATCCAGGAAAGATCAGGATATTGAGGGAATATCTTGCAACATTAAAACCAGTTGCCAAACCGGAACCGATCATTCGTTTTGAAACCCAACCTGGCCAACAAATGCAGGTGGATTTCACCACGATTCGACGCAACAACACGACTTTAAAAGCCTTTGTCGCAACATTAGGGTATTCCAGAGCGACTTTCGTGAAATTTTATGATCATGAACGTACCGATGCATGGATCGATGGTCTAGAAAATGCATTTCAGTTCTTTGCAGGAGTACCTCAAGAAATCCTGTTTGATAACGCTAAAACGATCATGATTGAACGGGATGCCTATCAGGAGGGGCAGCATAAATGGAATCCCAAACTGCTCGACTGCGCCAAGAAATACAGCTTTCGTCCTCGCGTATGTAAGCCCTACCGTGCACAGACCAAAGGCAAAGTTGAACGCTTTAATGGATACCTCAAATCAAGCTTTATTGTGCCATTGAAAGCAAGCCTGAAGACTTCGGGTTTACTGTTAGATGTTGATGTCGCCAATGCCCACATTGGCCGGTGGCTGCATGAAACCGCCAATCAGCGGATTCATGCCACCACGCAAGAAAAACCGGCTGTTCGACTGCAACAGGAGCAGCAAAAATTTACGCCATTACCGCAATCAGATACAGGTTCCTGCACTGTACCTGTTGCAGCAGCAGAGCATGTCATGCCCTACGAGAGTTTGCAGCATCCCTTATCGGTATATGACCAGTTGCTGGGAGTTTCATGATGAATCTGCAATACGACCGTATAGAGCAACTTTGCCAAAAGCTCAATCTGCCTGCCATCGCATCACAATGGTCACATCATGCACAACAAACATTAGGTCAAGATGGAAGTTATGCCGACTTTGTTGAAGCGATCTTGACGCATGAATATGCTGCCAGGCAACAGCGCAGTCAGCAGGTACTGATGAAACTCTCAGGCCTGCCTCAAGTCAAAACCCTGGAAGACTATGATTTTAATTATGCCCTAGGGGCCCCTAAATCACAGGTGATTGAACTGTTCAATCTGAGCTTTATTACTAGAGCAGAAAATGTGGTGTTTCTCGGGGCTAGCGGAGTAGGAAAAACGCACTTATCTATGGCATTAGGCTATAAGGCCATCATGAACAACATTAAGATCAAGTTCATTACCGCCGCCGATCTCATGCTGCAACTAAGTACAGCCTACCAGCAAGGTAAACTGAAAACCTATATGCAACGTGCGGTACTGGGACCAAAGTTACTGATTATCGATGAAATTGGTTATTTACCGTTTGGACGTGAAGAAGCGAATCTGTTCTTTAA
>NZ_VPDB01000155.1:0-1658 GCF_013417925.1 Acinetobacter sp. YH12218 | reverse complement strand
GCCAGGCCTCAGCATTTTATTATGGTGATCCCCTGGGCGAAATGCGCCTGGTAAGCAGAGTTTTTGAAATGTAAGGCCTTTGAATAAGACAAAAGGCTGCCTCATCGCTAACTTTGCAACAGTGCCATTTTAAGCGTTATGCTAAGCCCAGGAAGCCGCAGGATCTTTTGAACCACAACTGCATTAACGTCCGCTATTCTGATACGAGTGGATTGTACGCCTGGGAATTCGAGAAAGATGCTCAGAAATTCAGTCTGAAAGTCAAAGGGCAATATATTGCGAACAGCACGATTCATCAGCTCGATGCAGCATTAGACGGGCTGGGGATTGCCTATATTCCCGAGTATGTTGCAGATGGATATATCAAAAGCGGCAAGCTGATTGCTGTTCTGACCGAGTGGTGTCCATATTTTGACGGCTACCATATTTATTATCCTCACCGCCGACAGGATTCTCCTGCGTTTATGGCTTTTCTGCAAGTTTTGCGTGACAGGTACAATAATGGAATAAGATAAATTTATGAGTAAAGGATTATGTCCACGATAAGCACCTGGGTCGATTCCTGGGAGGCGGCCATGAGGGTAGGGAAGCGCCGTCCCGTCAAGTCAGCGTAATGCTCTGCCAGTGTTACAACCAATTAACCAATTCTGATTAGAAAAACTCATCGAGCATCAAATGAAACTGCAATTTATTCATATCAGGATTATCAATACCATATTTTTGAAAAAGCCGTTTCTGTAATGAAGGAGAAAACTCACCGAGGCAGTTCCATAGGATGGCAAGATCCTGGTATCGGTCTGCGATTCCGACTCGTCCAACATCAATACAACCTATTAATTTCCCCTCGTCAAAAATAAGGTTATCAAGTGAGAAATCACCATGAGTGACGACTGAATCCGGTGAGAATGGCAAAAGCTTATGCATTTCTTTCCAGACTTGTTCAACAGGCCAGCCATTACGCTCGTCATCAAAATCACTAGCATCAACCAAACCGTTATTCATTCGTGATTGCGCCTGAGCGAGACGAAATACGCGATCGCTGTTAAAAGGACAATTACAAACAGGAATCGAATGCAACCGGCGCAGGAACACTGCCAGCGCATCAACAATATTTTCACCTGAATCAGGATATTCTTCTAATACCTGGAATGCTGTTTTCCCGGGGATCGCAGTGGTGAGTAACCATGCATCATCAGGAGTACGGATAAAATGCTTGATGGTCGGAAGAGGCATAAATGCCGTCAGCCAGTTTAGTCTGACCATCTCATCTGTAACATCATTGGCAACGCTACCTTTGCCATGTTTCAGAAACAACTCTGGCGCATTGGGCTTCCCATACAATCGATAGATTGTCGCACCTGATTGCCCGACATTATCGCGAGCCCATCTATACCCATATAAATCAGCATCCAGGTTGGAATTTAATCGCGGCCTCGAGCAAGACGTTTCCCGTTGAATATGGCTCATAACACCCCTTGTATTACTGTTTATGTAAGCAGACAGTTTTATTGTTCATGATGATATATTTTTATCGGCACTGTTGCAAATAGTCGGTGGTGATAAACTTATCATCCCCTTTTGCTGATGGAGCTGCACATGAACCCATTCAAAGGCCGGCATTTTCAGCGTGACATCATTCTGTGGGCCGTACGCTGGTA
>NZ_VPDB01000154.1:0-1663 GCF_013417925.1 Acinetobacter sp. YH12218 | reverse complement strand
GCTGGCGACAATAGCAAGAGTGAACCACCTGATCCCTTCCCGAACTCAGAAGTGAAACCTCTTAGCGCTGATGGTAGTGTGGGGTTACCCATGTGAGAGTAAGTCATCGCCAGCTCATTATTCGAAAACACCCCCTGATACGTCAGGGGGTGTTTTTTTATGTGTGAGGAAAAGAAAAAGAAGTAGTGAGAAAAAAAGAAAGAATTCATCATTCATTTCATGTGATTTATAAATTAAAGACTGAAAGGCGTATACTATCCGTGTCATTGTTGGAAAGCTCATGTCTGATTTAGCCTCAAATTCTCCTTATATTGAATATGGCACACGGCCATTTCTTGCCATTTTATTTTCTTTATTTTTAGCAGGCTTCGCAATTTTTTCATCGTTGTATTGTGTACAACCGATGATGCCCATCTTTGCGAATTTCTTTCATGTCAGTCCGACACATAGCAGCTTTCCTTTATCTTTTTCTACCATTGCCTTAGCGATTGGGCTGCTATTCACTGGTTTGATTTCAGATCGATTCGGTCGTAAGCCTGTGATGGTCACCGCTTTATTTTTGGCAGCGTCACTTTCAATCATTAGTTCTATATTTCCACTTTGGGAAATATTTTTATTGAATCGCGTGCTGATCGGATTAAGTGTTAGCGGTGTTGCTGCAGTTGCAATGACTTATATAGGTGAAGAAATTGAGCAAAAAGATATAGGCTTTGCAATGGGCCTGTATATATCGGGTACTGCGATTGGAGGAATGGGTGGTCGTCTCATTGCCGGGGTATTGATTGATTATATTAGTTGGCAAAATGCCATGATGATTATTGGAATCATTAACCTATGTATAGCCACAGCATTCTTTTTATTACTTCCGGCATCTCAACATTTTCAAGCTTACCCCATTCGTTTCAACCGATTTTATGAATCTTTCGTTAAAAATTTAGCAGATCCAAAGCTGAGAATTTTATTCCTTCAAGGCTTTATCCTCATGGGATGTTTTGTCTCTATATTTAACTATATGAGCTACCACCTATTAGAAGAACCTTATCAACTTTCTCAAACTTGGATTGGGCTAATTTCAATAGCTTATTTGGCAGGAATATATAGTTCACCTCGGGCTGCAAGTTGGGGGAAACGCTTTGGACGGGCAAAAGTTTTACCTTCGATGCTGATCATGATGCTGTTGGGGTTGTTGATCATGCTCATTCCGGCATTTTGGTCAGTCATTTTGGGGCTGATTATATTCACTTTTGCTTTTTTTGCAGCGCATTCCACGGCAAGTAGTTGGGTATCAGTTCAATCCCTGCAGTACCGTGCCGTAGGTTCATCTCTGTATTTATTTTGCTACTACTTAGGTTCTAGTATCTTGGGTAGTAGTGGTTTGGTTTGGGAAATGTCTGGTTGGATGGGGTTGACGAGCTTTATTGCTGTTATCTTGATGATCGGTTTATTTTTAGCAATAAAATTGAATAAATTAAAATAGAAATATGTGAATAAGCTATTATTTAATATTCGTTTTACATCTATTTTTTAATATAAATAGGCTTTGTTGCACAAACCTATCTGTAAAGGCTTTTTCAGCGATATAATTTTCAAATGAAGAAGCCTACACACAAAATCTATCGCACAACCAATTGGCCCGCATATAACCGAGCACTCATGAGTCGCG
>NZ_VPDB01000153.1:0-1964 GCF_013417925.1 Acinetobacter sp. YH12218 | reverse complement strand
AATGTATATCGTTGGCAGAAGAAATTATTTAGACCAATTATCAAAAGCTTCATTGATGACTTTATTCTCGATAAAAATCATCTGCTACCACAGAGAATCTTTAAATAATAGTGCGTAAGTCCTATATTAGTTAACTTATTTACCTCTTCAAACCATGGTTTTAGATGCTGTTTCATCAAACAATCATTCTTGGCTTTTGGGGAAGGGACTTTATCTTTAACTTTTTTTGAGTTGTATGATTTTGGAGGTACTAAGTTTTCATAATCCTCGTGTTCCTCACACCAATTCAGGAAAGCTCGTGTAAGTCTGTATGCTTTAGCTGATGTTGTTGGACGGAAGTCATTGTGATCAAGCCAATCGCATAATACATCTGCAGTTAATTCAGAAAGTTTGTACTCAAACAGTTGAAAAATGGGTTGACTGGTATAAACACTATTTTTTTCAGGATCGTAACCACCTCTAGATAATTCGATGTGGTCCTGATAACTTCTTGGTCGCCAATTAGGTTGTCTTGCTTTTAAGTATTCAAACCATACATCTTTAAATTTAATCGTCTTGCGTTTCTCTTGTTTTAGCAGTTCTTTATTATCAGCTAAAGCTTTCTTACGCTCGATCAATGGGTCAATCCCTTTGTGACACATAATCGCTAATTCTTGTGCATACTTACGAGCATCATCTAATTTCCATATACCAACGTCACCAATTTTGATACGACGGTTTTGAAGACCAATACGACCTTGGAAAATGTAGCTTTTATTATTTTTAGGTGTAACTTTAACACCAAATCCAGGTGTTTTCTCATCCCAAAAGAAAGTTGGTTTAGTTTGGTCTGAGCAATCAATTTTATCAATTGTGGGTTTTGTTAGTTTCATTCTAGTAAGCGTCTGGTAAGCAAGTAGTAAGCAAAATCAATATATATTAATCAACAAAAAGAGTGAATAGTAAACTTTGTAAATTAAATAAGTGTATGATATTATTAATTTATTTGTTATATCTTTTTGATTTTTAATCTTTATGTTAACGGACTCATAATCCGTTGGTCGACAGTTCAAGTCTGTCTGGGCCCACCAGTTTCGAACCCAATAACTCTTTGAATTATGGGGTTTTTTACTGAATGAAAGGTTTTGGACCATCGGATTCTGATAGACCGCATGTGGTCCATTTTGCATGATAGTCCGTGGGTCTAAGGTGTAGGCATGTGAAAATCACCCACCAAATTCATTTCACTGATGCTCAATTCGATGTGAACAGCGTATTTGATTAATCCCTAGTGAATTATTATCAAATGAGCTGTGAGCAGAGAAATGAGATCTTGTGGCTATGGGGGATTCTTGGAGAATTGGGATCGTACTGTTTTAGCCTAAAGGTCTAGGGCTTTTCCGAATTTTCTTTGGGGAATTTTCTATATCAATAAGTTTTTTTTAGTAAGATCATGTATTCGATAGTGGATTCATATATTTACAATAGCCCTTGACAGTATATCTGTGTTTACTGGATAGATTCCAATGTATATAAATTTGACTCTAAATCTAAGAAATGATTTATTATCAATAAATAAGTGGAATATAAAAATTTTTAAGGTGCTAAATGGCAAGTATTGATGTTAGCGAAGAAAAATTAAAGATATTGTTAAAAGAAGTTAGACAAGATATCCAGACGATTGTAAGTGAAGAAGATGCAAAAGTTAAAATTATTAATAGAATTTTTCATGAATGCTTAGGTTGGTCATTTACCCAGTTCTCTTGCGAAAATAATCATGAAAATGGGTTTTCGGATTATATATTAAAAATAAATGGTGAGCCGTCTTTAGTTGTTGAAGCTAAGCGTATAAGTTGAAAAAAATAACTAATCATGCGAAAAAAGTTTTTTTAGTTAACAGATGTTCACACATGCCTCGAATTGTTTCTGTACCACTTAGTTTAGAACAGCGAGAACGACTCATTTTTCTGGCCAAGCATGCAAAA
>NZ_VPDB01000152.1:0-2016 GCF_013417925.1 Acinetobacter sp. YH12218 | reverse complement strand
GATTATGGCGGAGCGTTAAATATGAAGAGGTGTATCTCAAAGCCTACAGCAATGTTTTGGATGCGAAGAAGCAATTAAACGCATATTTTGAATTTTATAATTTGAAACGACCTCATTCGAGTCTGGATAAAATGACTCCAGATGAGTTTTACTATGACCAGCTACCACAACAAAATAAGGTAGCTTAACTAGAGCAGAGTATCACTTATAAATAAGCTTTTAGTTGTTCAAACATGTGGGACCACCTCTAAAGAAAAACATCGAAACAAAGATTTAGTTGGCCGTTACTATTGGATGGGCTTAGGTGCATTTGTTTCAAAAAATCTTAGCTGCCATTTTAAACATGGTTTAACTGCATGGGAATATAAATGGATTCCACTAGGGGTAATTCGTGATCCTGTACATACTTTTGCAAAAGGTAACTTATGGCTATTTATGGATATTGCACCTTGGCATTATGCTTTGAGCATGTCTTCATCCTCTTTTAATCAATGCCGAACTCAACGTGATGTTTCCAAATTTACTCATATTAAAGAAGAAGTTATAAACGTTCCTTGGTCAAATTGTTTACCCATAATTAAAAACTTAAAAGCACTTTAGAAATTAAAAGTGCTTTTGAATATCTACCAAAATTGAAAAGTATTCTGCCGAGTTCTTATAATATCAAAAACATGGAAAGAGAATATCAGGGGCGACACGCCGGTGTACTCGATAAGGTACCAGAAACAGTATACAGCGAACCATTATCAAACACTAAAGTCGCCAATTATGATAGCCGTATGGAATGGATTAAAAAAGCAGCAGAAAAATATCATCGTTTAATGCAAAGTGATAAAGGAAGATACTTTTTAGAAGAAGAACTAAAAATTATTGCGAAATGGGGCGATAGCAAAGCTAATTTTACAGTTGGAAAGGATAGTAATGATGGAAAAATTTAATTACTGCATTGTTATTTTTATGGTGGGTTATCTCCTTTCAGCTTGTCAACCTAGTGCAAAAAATACAGAGAATAATAATGTCATGAATCAACAGCGTTTTAGTTTACATTTAGGCCAACAAGGGTTTAAAGATTTTTCTCAACATAATCTTGGGCGTCCCGATAGTCATCCATCTAGAGCAGGTTTTAGAGAGTTAGATTTTACACCACCCAACTTAGGTCAGATTAAAGTTGAAAATGGTGAGAATAGCTTAGTGATAGATCATGTATTTTCAGTTCTAGGAACATCGTTTAATAATGAGGATGGAATACAAGGGCTTGATATTAATGCAGGGCTAAACAAAGAGGAATTTGTACGTCCTGAACAAGCCCACCAAGCTTATGTTGACTTAATGAGACGTATAAATCAGGCCGAATGGAAAAATTATTTCTATCGTTTTTCTGCACGAATAGCAAAGGAAGATAATATTCGATATCTAATGAAATCAGGTGATGTCATTGACCCGACTTATATCTTTAATTATGAAGAATGGAAAAAGATAATAAATACAGTTGGAGGGAACACTATAGGCTACCGATTATATGCCAATGGTATTCTTTTGGATCTGAGTATAAAACAAACTCAAAAAACTGAAGATGGTAAAGAACAATATATGGTTCGTTATGCTTTCAATACGATTCGTTATGATGAAAGAAATTCAATGGATGATTCAGAGAATAATATTGATACATACAAAATGACCTCAAAAGAGTTAGAACAAGCATTTGTAAATGCGCTGATAAGAAATAAAAAATCAAGAGAAATTGATGAAGAAGAAGTTATAGTACAAGGCTACCATATCGATGAAAATTATGAAGATCCTGATGTTTGGCAATATGTTAAATAATCAAATGTTGTCGCGTTTAGACTCAATTTTAAAGCACTTTTAAACAAAATTGATCATTGAAACTAAAGATTTGAAGATTTGAAGATTTGAAGATTTGAAGATTTGAAGATTTGAAGATTTGAAGATTTGAAGATTTGAAGATTTGAAGATTTGAAGATTTGAAGATTTGAAGATTTGAAGATTTGAAGATTT
>NZ_VPDB01000015.1:0-59391 GCF_013417925.1 Acinetobacter sp. YH12218 | reverse complement strand
TGTTCAAATGGCTATTCTACGTTTGATTGGTTTTGGAAAAAAAGAAGAATTTAAGAAAGTGCTAGCAATTTTAAGAAAGAAAAAGCCTGATAGGACAAGGATCCTATGAAATTTGTCGTGTACAGAGTTTTGTGATATAGAATTTTTTGCTTTTCTTTTGATCAATTTCTTTATACAGTGTGCCAAGAAAAAAACGATGAATTTCCAATAAAAATATAGGTATGAGACGTTCTATGCTGTCCGAATGGCACCAAAAAATATTGCAGATTACACACTTATCCACCGATGCACTTTCCATTTACCTTGGCTTAATCCTGTTCTTTTTTGTGGCCTTTTGCCATCACCGCCAATTGAAATCACCTTATGCGATTTGGACGGTTGTGGTCGTCGCAGTGGGATTGGAATTGTTTAATGCACGCCATGATATTTTAGATAGAGGCTTTTGGCGTATAGGGCAAAGTTTGAAACATATTCTAAATGTCATGTTGTTGCCGCTGATCCTTTGGTTGATGGCCCGATACCGTGTATGGAAGGGCTAAGTGGAAGCTCGAAATTGAAGGGCTAAATGAAAGGATTAAATCGCCAGTTAAAAAATCCTAATAGAAAAAAAGATATTGTGCATTTCACAATATCCTTTCTAGATGTTGATCGAGTTGCTGAATTAAAAAAATTTTCCGAGCGTTATCCTGCACAGCAATTATCTATGGCGTGTAGTCAATCAAGCTGAATGCTGAGAGGCCACTTGCGTATACAACGCTAAAGTCTGATCACACATCTCTTTTAAACTAAACATGTTGATAGGCTGCACGTGTTGTGGTTGGTCTAAATGCAACTTTAAGGTATTGAGTAATTGTATTTCATCATCTACAGTGACTAAACCTTGCGGATAGACATTGGATAAAATTTCAGCTACACCACCACGGTTCCAACCAATCACAGGTGTACCTACAGACAGTGCTTCGAGTACAGTCCGTCCAAAGGTTTCCGCTTGGCTCGACAAAGACAAAACCAAATCGCTAAAAGCTAACCATTCACGGATATCTGAACGATGACCGACAAAAGTAATCCGATCACTCAGCCCTTTAGCCGCAATACTGTCTTGCATTTCTTGTAAATAAGCCGCTTTTTTCGGATCTGCACCACCGACCACCACCGCATGTACGTCGGGATACTGTGTTTGTAGCTGTTCCATTAAATGGATCAGGGTTTCATGACCTTTCAAACGGGTGATACGGCCTGGTAAGCAAATCAGACGCTTATTTTCTAGTTCAGGGAAGTCTTTTAGGGTTTGATTGAGCCACTGTGCTGAGGGTTGATAGCCATGTGGAAAAGCAGCGGGGTCAATGCCACGATAAATACGCACAATGTCCTTGGTAGGACAGTTTTTGTAGTTGTCCATGATGTATTTGACAACACTATCCGAGACCGCAATGACTTTTTCAGCTTGCGTCATGATTTGGCTGTAGCGATTAATCGAATAAAAACCATGTACAGTTGAAATCAGGTGAGGTCGCTTGTTAGCTGGAATCCCTTTGAGGGCAAAATGCGTGAGCCACGCGGGGACACGTGAGCGCACATGCACGATATCTGGTTGATGTTGCTCAATCAGTTTACGTAGAGGACGAATTTGCCATAAGCTTGATAAGGCTTTTTTATGGATTGCGAGTGTGAGATGAGTTGAGCCTTCGGCTTCCAATTGAGTCACCATACGGCCACCATTTGAAACCACTAAGGACTCATGACCGGCGGTCACTAAAGCACGAGCTATTTCTAAGGTTCCTCGCTCGACACCACCACTGTTCAATTCAGGTAAAAGCTGCATCACTTTCATAGCATTTCTCTTTTTTATGTGCTGAGTTGAACTCAATAGATTTTGTCATAGCCTTGTGGGCGGGTTTTAAAGCGGCGATGGAACCACATGTATTGTGTCGGTGCGATTCGCAGCTGATTTTCAATAATTTTATTGGTTCGAATAGCATCCGAAACTTCATCGTCACTCGGAAAATTGTCTAAAGCAGGTTCAATCAGCACATGATATTGAGGGTTGCTGATGTCGCCGTCTCGATAAAAATACAATGGGATCGCTACCGCTTTAGCAATTTTTAATAAGCGACGATGCGCAGTAACAGTGGCTGCGGGAGTACCAAAAAACGGAGCCATGACCCCTTGTTTTAAACCAAAGTCTTGATCGGGAGTGTACCAAATGGCATGGCCATTTTTCAGATTGCGAATTAAGCCACGCATATCATCATGGTCGATTTGGTTGGCATAGATGGTGGCACGGCAACGCACAATCAACATATCCAACAGCGGATTATTTTGCGGACGATAAACCACATCCGGCTCAAAGAACTGTGCGCATAAATAGCCACCAGCATCGAGCAGGGTAGAATGTGTGCCGAGGAGTAAAATACCTTTGCCTTCAGCTTGTGCATTTTGAATATGTTCTAAGCCTTCAATTTGCACCCGATTTTTGAACCACTGCGGGCTGTACCATGCATTTAAGGTTTCAAAAATACCAATCATTTGGTCGATAAAAACCTGTCTTGCATTGGCTTCAACCTGTTCTGCCGTCCATTCAGGAAAGCAAACTTCCATGTTGCGAATCGTGGTTTTACGACGTGATTTGAGATTATTAAATGCAACAGAACCGAGGAATTGCCCAAGGCGATATTGAACTGCCCATGGAAGAATCGCCAAAATCATAAGAAATACAATCCCTATCCAAATTCCCCAATACTGAGGAAGTAAGAAAGACCATTGGAATTTTCCGGGTTGATATGTTGGCTTTTGACTCATAGGGCTAAATCAAAGATTAAAAAATAGGGTTCAGTTTAGCATGAAGCTGAATTGAAAGAGAAAGTTCAAACTCATGCTGCGCTAGACTTAACCTTTGACTAAACCGCCATCGACAATCAAATTCTGCCCGGTGACTGCACGTGAGTAAGGGGACAAGAATATCATGATGGCCGCAGCAAATTCTTCAGGCGTGGTCACTGTGCGTAAAGGTGTCGATGCCGCAATTAAATCAAACACGGCATCGGGTGTGGCTTTACTGGCATCGGTGCTTTGTAATAAGCCACCTGAAAGCATATTGATGTTAATCCCAAACTCACCTAGCTCATGCGCCGCTGTGCGGGTGAAGGCCAACAGAGCTGCCTTTGCTGCAGTGTAGTCGTGGTAAGGCACGACAGGGTTTTGTATCAGGTTGGTACCAATATTCACAATGCGACCAAAACCCTGTGCTTTCATCTTGGGAAGCGCCGCTTGCGTGGTGTTGAGTGCAGCGACGACTGCGCCATCAAACTGTTGCTGTAAGTGCTGTGCAGTCAGTTCTTCAATTTTAGGACGGGCATCGCCATTAAATTGAAAATGGATAAGGGCATTATTCACGACAGAGGTGATCGCGGTCCCAAAATGTGATTCTGCTGCAGCAAAGAGCTGTTCTACTTGAGCTTTATCGGTGACATTTGCTTGATAGGCAAACACTTGCTGAGGAAATTCGGTAGTCAATTGTTCTGCTGCAGTTTGACTGGATAGATAGTTCACGACCACGCGTGCGCCTTCAGCAATTAACGTTTGGCTAATCGCCAAACCGAGGCCACGTGCGCCCCCTGTAACCAAGACAATTTGATCTGAAATTTGCATGCTCGTGACTCAATCTAATATTGAGCGTCACCATAGCAAGCTTTTCACATTAGCGGAATCGTCTTTACAGACGCTGTATGCTCCAATTTGAAACTGAGTCATCCGATCTAATAATTCAGTCGAGTCATACGAGATAAAAAAAGCCGTATCGAAATACGGCTTTTTCTGTGTGGAATATTTGTGGACTTAGCCTTTAGCAAGCGTTTCTAGCTCATCTAGACGTTCCATTTTTTCCAGCATTTCGTCATCAATTTCAGCTAGACGTTGTGATGCTTGGGTTGCAGCATCTGCGTCAGTCATGAACCAAGAACCGTCGGCTAATTTTTCAGACAATTCAGCTTGCTCTTGTTCCAATGCTTCAATTTCAGTCGGCAGTTGTTCTAGGGCACGTTGGTCTTTATAGCTGAGCTTGACTTTTTTAGGCACCGCAGCGGCAGCCGCTGCTTCGGCTTTAGCCATGGCTTTTTTCACATCGCTTTTTTGATCCACGACAGTTTGGTCAGGACGCTGTTCCAAATAGTCTTGGTAACCGCCGATGTATTCATCGATTTGACCTTTACCATCAAAGACCCAAGTTGATGTCACCACGTTGTCCATAAAGGCACGGTCATGCGAAATCAGTAACAGTGTGCCTTTGTAAGCGCTGAGCATTTCTTCCAACAGTTCAAGAGTTACCATATCCAAGTCGTTGGTCGGTTCGTCCATCACGATAAGGTTCGATGGTTTCAGTAGCAGTTTCGCCAACAGAATACGGTTACGCTCACCCCCAGACAGTGCTTTAACCGGTGTACGTGCGCGTTCTGGAGAGAATAAGAAGTCTTGTAAATAACTGTAGATGTGACGACGGCTACCATTTACATCGACATGGTCTGAGCCTTCAGAGACGTTATCTTTCACTGATTTTTCAAGATCAAGTGCATTTCGAAGCTGATCAAAGTAAGCAACTTCAAGCTGTGTACCTGTTTTTACTGTACCAGTATGTTCTTGCTCACCCAAAATAGCTTTGATAAGAGTGGTTTTACCCACACCGTTGTCACCGACTAAGCCGATACGGTCACCACGTAATACCAGTGCCGAGAAATCTTTGATGATTGGCGCGCTGTTGCCAAATTGCACAGCTAAGTTTTCAATTTCAAAGACCACTTTACCTGAGCGCTGCGCATCTTGCGTTGCCATGCTCACTTTGCCTTGTTGTGAACGGCGCGCTTTAGACTCTTCACGCAATGCTTTTAAGGCACGAACACGACCTTCGTTACGGGTACGACGCGCTTTAATGCCCTGACGAATCCATACTTCTTCTTCAGCGAGTTTTTTATCGAATAGCGCATTTTGCTTTTCTTCAGCTTCCATTTGCTGAGCTTTGAGTTCGAGGTAACGTGAATAGTTGCCTTCATAGCTACGCAAAATGCCGCGGTCAAGTTCCACGATACGAGTCGCAATATTGTCGACAAATGACCGGTCATGCGAAATAAACAACAGAGTTAAGTTGTTTTGATCGAGTAAGAATTTTTCGAGCCATTCAATACTTTCAACGTCCAAATGGTTAGTCGGTTCGTCGAGTAGCAATACATCGGGCTGCGTTAAAAGGGCGCGTGCTAACAAAACACGACGCTTACGACCACCAGACAAATCTGCAAGGTCAGCTTCTGGGTCTAGGCCCATTTTACTGAGGATGGCATTCACCTTGGTTTCAAGTGACCAGCCATCCATTTGATCCATCTGATGTTGTAGGTTACCCATGCGCTCACAGGCGTCCATATCGCCGAGTACGCAGGCTTCGCTGGCTTCATGATAAGCACGTAATACAGTTGCAGCTTCACCTGCACCATCGGCAACAATATCAGCAACTTTGCCCGAATCCATGGGTACATCTTGAGCAAGCATTGAAATCGTAATGCCATTTTGCAATGAAACTTCACCCCCGTCTGGCAATAAAGTTCCCTCAATCAGTTTAAGTAAAGTAGACTTACCTTCACCATTACGACCGATTAAACACACTCGTTCGCCACGCTCTAAACTGAAGTTCGCGCCGTCGAGTAGGGAAGGTCCGCCAAACGCAAGCTGGACGTCCCTTAAGGTAATATAGGCCATAATGTTTCCTGAAATCTTATATGAGGAGTGTAAATTGACTACACAACAAAATCTTGATGAACAGGCGTCATTTTCCGCACCCATTGAAGATTTGCAAGTCCGAATTGCATTTTTAGATGATTTAGTTGATCAATTGAATGATCAAGTTGCCCGTCAAAATGCCGAAATCGCTGATTTAAAGAAACAAATGCAGATGTTGTATCGTCGTATTGAATCGGCAGATTTATCTGAAGGCATCGCAGCATTTGACCCAATGACCAACCGCCCACCGCATTATTAATGTCGATATTGAATGACAGGCAGATGACGAATCAGCGCCAAAGCTGTGGATTGGTGTAAATTTATTTGACCTTTTGCAGCGTGACAGGTCTAATGCACCGCATCTGCTGATCGAAACCCATTATTTCATCTCATGAGTCAAAAAGTTGTCCTGCTAGATTTGGAAAATAACCCGCCCACAGCAAATCTATTGCGCAATATCATTGAACATTACAGTACTTTGTATGTGTTTAGCTGCAGCGGAAAATTTGAATATGCACTTGAAGATTTAACTGAAATTGCAGGGTGGATCGTGAGTGGCCAATTGGTGGTTTTGGATATTCCAGAAACGCCGCAAAAAGAATTTGAATATGCGGTGATTGTGGGGCAACTGATGGCCTTGATGGATCTAGATGCGCATATTGAAGTGATTTCAGCGATGCCTGATATTGAATTACTGATGGAACAATTGGACGGCTCTAGACTCAGCGCACATCTCATTCAAATTCAGTCAGAACAAGAAGTTTCACATAAAGTGAAATATAAAATTCCTGACCTTGAAACCATTCGGAATAAACCTGATTTATTACTGATTAAACACTATTGTGATGGTCTGGAAAAACTCAGTGGCAAACCCAACAGTTTGCATAAACTGAAAAACTCGCTGATGAATATTTTGCAAGTCTCTAGCGAAAAAGCTCAGCATTTGGTTGGTATGTTGATCAATCTAAAAATCGTCAAACGCTTTGATGAGCAAATTTCGATTCGAAAAAAAGTACTCAAACAATGGGTACAGCTAGATTTAAATGCGACTGCTGAAACAGCATTGCCGATAAAAACAGACCTGAATGCATTTACTGCTTCACTCGAAGATCAAACCTCAAAGACTGATGATACGGCATCGATGATTCAGGCTGCACAACAAGGCTTATTTAAAAATTTCAATAAAATTGATCCTGTGCAAATGGAAGTGATCCGAAAATTGCATGAATTAAAGTCAGATAAACCAAAAGATATCTACGCCTTACGTGATTTATTGGAGCAAATGTTCCCACAATCTGATGTTCGATTATTACTTAAAGAGTTGATCGAAAAAGGATATATCTATTGGAATGGTCACGAAGTGCTATATAGCCACGAGATGTTCCTGAATTAATTTTATCGAGTGAACTTGCGTTTTATATTGCGCTTATGCAACTCTAATAAAGGAATATAAAGGTTGTGCTATGGAAAATACTGGAATCTGGGTTACTGTTTTTATTGTGGTCTTTGTACTTGGGTCGATTTTTGGACTTCGAGTAAATCCTAGAGAAAAAGCCTTAGGCATTATGCGCGAGAAGGCGCGTAAGATGGGGCTGCACCCACGTTTAGTGGCTGCACCTGCTTGGACCAAGATTCCAATGGCTTCTGAAAAACGTGCCAGTATGGTGGCGTATTACAGTGTGCTGATTCCAGATGCGCGTTTGCCTTTAATGCGTGCTTTAGTGGTCGATGACAAACTTGAACTGGTACATGGTGATGACAAGTTCAAGGATTTAGCCATTACATTAAAGGGCATTTATGCTATTGATATGCAGGCAAACTGTGTAGGACTCTATTGGAACGAAGAATCTGACTTAAGAGCCACACAGCTTGAAGATATGAAAGCATTTTTACATTCATTGGCTGAACTTTAAATTTTAAAAAACCTATTAAACAGGAATGATGGTTAACTATGGCGAACGCTCCTCGGTCCACATCTAAAAGTACCACAGCAAAATCTGCCGATGCTGGGAAAAAGCGTGCGTTAGTGATTGTGGAATCGCCTGCAAAAGCGAAAACAATCAATAAATATTTGGGCTCTGATTACATCGTAAAATCATCGGTGGGTCATGTCCGTGATTTGCCTACAGGCGGCTCGAGTAAAACAGCAGAGAAAAAGCCAGTAACTCGTGCGAAATTAACTGAAGCTGAAAAAGCCAAAAAAGCACAAAAAGCTTTGGTTAATCGTATGGGTGTAGACCCTGAAAATGACTGGAAGGCACAGTACGAAGTCCTACCGGGTAAAGAACATGTTGTTGCGGAACTGAAAAAGCTTGCATCGCAAGTTGACGAGGTCTATCTCGCAACGGATATGGATAGGGAAGGAGAAGCAATTGCTTGGCATTTAAAAGAAGTCATTGGCGGTGACGACTCACGTTATCAACGTGTGGTGTTCAACGAAATTACCAAAAATGCCATCCAAGAAGCGTTTAAACATCCTTCTCGCCTGGATACAGATAAAGTCAATGCTCAGCAAGCCCGTCGTTTCCTCGACCGTATTGTGGGCTTTATGATCTCGCCACTCTTATGGGAAAAAATCGCCCGTGGTTTATCGGCAGGTCGTGTGCAATCTGTGGCTGTTAAACTTGTGGTTGAGCGTGAACGTGAAATTCGTGCCTTCGTTCCAGAAGAATTTTGGCAAGTTTTTGCAGATACCAAGTCGAAGAAAGACGATATCCGCTTAGAAGCGGTGAAGCAAAATGGCAAGACTTTAAAACTGCACAATAAAGCTGAAACGGATGCTTTACTGAACCTGATTAAAGATGCCGACTACACAGTTTCAGCACGTGAAGACAAACCCACCAAGGTTAATCCAAGCGCGCCTTACATCACGTCTACATTGCAACAAGCAGCAAGTACACGTTTAGGTTTTTCTGTGAAGAAAACCATGATGTTGGCACAGCGGTTATATGAAGCCGGCTTTATTACCTACATGCGTACAGACTCAACATTCTTGAGTGATGACGCTGTAAATATGGTTCGTGGTCATATTGAAACTGAGTTTGGTCAAAAATATTTACCGGCTAAACCAAATCGCTACGGCAATAAAGCTGGTGCGCAAGAAGCCCATGAAGCGATTCGTCCATCAAATGTCGCGCTAAAAGGCGATAGTTTGGTGGGTGTAGAGCGTGATGCACAGCGTCTTTATGACTTGATCTGGCGTCAGTTCGTTGCATGTCAAATGACCCCTGCAGAATATTTATCATCAACGATTTTAGTCAATGCCAATGGCGTCGAACTCAAAGCCAAAGGCCGTACATTGGTCTTTGATGGTTTCACTAAAGTGCGTGGCCAAAACAAATCGGATGATGATGTACTGTTACCTGCTGTAAAAGTCGGTGAAGTACTGAAACTTGAAAAATTAGATCCATCGCAGCACTTTACTAAACCACCTGCGCGCTTCACTGAAGCATCATTGGTCAAAGAGCTTGAGAAAAAAGGGATTGGTCGTCCATCGACGTATGCTGCGATTATCTCAACCATTCAAGACCGTGGTTATGTGAAGCTTGATAACCGTCGTTTGTTCGCCGAGAAAATGGGTGAAATCGTGACAGACCGTCTCGATGAAAACTTTAATAACTTGATGAACTATGCATTCACGGCAGATCTTGAAGGTCAGCTGGATAAAGTCGCTGATGGTGATCGTAACTGGAAAGAGTTACTCAATAGCTTCTACGGTGATTTTAAAACACGTTTAACCACAGCTCAGGGTGAAAATGGCATGCGCCGTAATTTACCTGTAGAAGTGGATGCGGTGCACTGTAAAGAATGTGATCGTCCGATGCAGATTCGTACAGGGACTACAGGCGTGTTCTTGGGTTGTTCAGGTTATAACTTACCGCCAAAAGAGCGTTGTAAGGGAACTTTAAACCTGACACCTGTAGAATCATTGGCTGCACTGTCTGACGATGACTCGGCAGAAACAGCAGATTTGATGTCGAAAAAACGTTGTCCAATCTGTGAAACAGCCATGGATAGCTATGTGATTGATGGTGGGCGTAAGTTGCATATCTGTGGTAATAACCCAGACTGCGCTGGTTTTGAGCTTGAAGAAGGTGAGTTCAAAATCAAAGGTTATGATGGCCCAACTATTCCTTGCGACAAATGTGATGGCGAAATGCAATTGAAGACAGGCCGTTTCGGTCCATACTTTGCATGTAATAGCTGTGACAATACACGTAAAGTGTTGAAGAGCGGTCAGCCTGCACCTCCACGTGTAGATCCAATTAAAATGGAACACTTACGTTCAACCAAACATGATGACTTCTTTGTCCTTCGTGATGGCGCAGCAGGTTTATTCTTAGCTGCGAGTAAGTTCCCGAAAGTACGTGAAACCCGTGCGCCTAAAGTCGCGGAACTACGTTCTGTCGCAGATCAGTTGGATGCGAAATATCAGTTTATCTTGCAAGCACCGGATGTCGATCCTGAAGGAAACCCAACATTGGTGAAATTCAGCCGTAAGAATCAAGCACAATATATTGGTTCTGAAAATGCTGAAGGCAAACAAACCAAATGGTCTTTGGTGTACCAAGACGGTAAGTGGGTTGAGGCTTAAGCTTTAAAATCAATAAAATGCTGACTTCGGTCGGCATTTTTTATGTCAGAATTAATCAAAATTTAAATGATAAAAATGATTGGGGGAATAGTGGAAATTCAAACAAAAAAGTTTGCTGTACTCATAGATGCGGATAACTCATCAATCAATGCTATTCCATCTGTGTTGGAAGAAGTTGCAAAATATGGAATCGCAAGTGTTAAACGCGTTTATGGAGATTGGAGCAGCGAAACCTTAAAAAATTGGCGTGAAGTCTTACTTCCTCATGCAATCACACCTGTTCAGCAGTTTGCTTACACAAAGGGCAAAGATGCAACGGATATGATTTTGATCATTGATGCGATGGATTTGCTGTACGCAGGTGCATTGGATGGCTTTTGTATTGTTTCAAGCGACAGTGATTTTACCCCTTTAGCATCTAGAATTCGTGAAAATGGGCTAAGTGTTTACGGTTTTGGAAAAAAGTCGACGCCAGAGGCATTTAAAAAAGCATGTGATAAATTTATTTATGTTGAAAACTTACTGCAAGATAATGAGCTAAAAAATACTGAAGAAGATCTTATTGTTTCACCAATTAAAGAAGTCATTGAAAATACAAAAGTAAGTGAACCAAAGCCATCTGTGCAGATTAAAGAGAATACAATCACTGAAATCATTGATAAACCCACATTAAATTTGATTTATAAAGCTGTGAAAGATAATGCGGATGAAAATGGATGGGCCAATTTAAGTATGGTTGGGCAATATATCAGCGCAGTCAAACCTGACTTTGATTCTAGAAACTACGGTCGAGCAAAATTATCTGGACTGATTAAAACGCTAAATTTGTTTGAAACAAAAATAGAAATGAGTCAAATGTATTTAAGAAAGATAAAAAAGCAGAGTATGATTTAAAATGTGGAAAAAAATTCGGGTACTGTGCTTATTGTTGATTTTATTGGTTGTCGCAGTCAATGCCTATAAAGACAAAAATCAAGACTGGAGTAAACCGATCTTTGTATTGTTACATCCAATTAATGCAGATGGTCGAGAGAGCACACAAGCTTATATACAGCAGCTTTCTGTCAATGATTTAAACGATGTTCAACAATATTTACAAACGACGGCACAGAAATACCGAGGACAACCGACTTATGTGTATTTTAAGTTAGGTCGTGAGCTGAAAGTTTTACCTCCCAAAGTACCCAATGATGCTGGCATGTTGGACGTTATCTTATGGAGTTTGAAATTCCGCTACTATGCTTGGCAGCAGCATGAAAATGTAGATGGTGTTTCGAGTGTGACGCTATTTTTAAATTATTACGATCCGACTCAAACCAAAGAACTTAAACATTCCACAGCTTTGGAAAATGGTCGAATTGGATCGGTGAATTTATTTGCATCGAATAAACAGACTGCGCAGAATAAAATCGTTTTAGCCCATGAGTTATTACACGCTTTTGGTGCAACGGATAAGTATGATTTGGCCACAGGTCAGCCAATCTTCCCTGTCGGTTATGCAGAGCCCCAGCGGCAGCCTTTGTTTCCACAAAGCAAAGCTGAATTAATGGCAGGGCATATTCCTACCTCACAGACGCAAAGTAAAATGCCTGAAGATTTAGCTGATACTGTGGTGAATGACGTCACAGCGATTGAAGTGGGATGGAACAAATAATGTGGATAAAGCGTATTTTATCCACAGTTTCAATTGGCAGTGTGGATAAGATTTGGACTTTTCTTTCATTTTTCTTCATCATGAAGTTGCATAATCCATTGAATAACGAATAACTTGAGAAAAAACATGAGAACAGTAGGCAACGATTTAATTCGCAGTCAGCTCCATGAAAACCGTAAGTGGTATCTCGGTTTAGGTGCTTTATTGGTGGTCTTCGGATTGGTCCTTTTGGCAGCTTTGCCATTTGCGACACTTACGGTGATTTATATTTTTGGTGTGCTGATGATGTTAGGTGGCGTAATCCATTTCATTGCAGCATTTAAAATTTTTGAAGGCGGTTACCGCTGGTTCTGGGCACTATTTGGTGTGCTGTATTTGGTCGCAGGCTATTATGCATTTTCAACGCCTGTCAAAACGGCCATTGTCCTGACCAATTTATTGGCGATTATTTTGATCATTGCAGGGGTCATTCGTATCTTTAATGCTGTGCTATTTCGAGCATTTCAAGGTTGGGGATGGACACTATTTTCAGGTCTATTGACCTTGATTACGGGTGTGATCATTTTGATGTCGCCTGATGCGCCATTTTGGGTATTAGGATTATTCTTGGCGGTTGATATTTTATTCCAAGGGGTCAACTACCTTACTTTGGCTTCTTATATTCGACGTGAAGTGCCGAAAAGCTCGGCAGAGCAGTAAGCTGCTTGCGGATCTGATAAATAAAAAAAGAGTGCTGAGGCACTCTTTTTTTTATTCACTTTTAATGTGTACAACCCGTTAAGGTTTAACGCTATAGCGGCTACTAATTGCAATTCGGTTCCATGTGTTGATCACAATAGCCAGCCATTCCACGGCACTGATTTGCTCATCTGTTAAAAAGGGCAAAGCATCTTCATAAACTGCATCGGGAACTTGGCCTTCAGCAATTAACGTGATCGCTTCGATCAAGCTTAAAGCCGCACGTTCTTTTTCATCGTAGTACGCAGTTTCACGCCATGCATTGAGTAGGCTAATACGTTCAATGCTTTCACCTGTTTTAAGTGCATCTTGCGCATGCATGCGAATACAGAACGCACATTCGTTGATTTGGGATGCACGTAATTTGAGTAAATGAGCTAATCCTTCACTTAGGCCAGCTTCATTTATTTTTTTCATTGCCAGTGCATCAAGTTCTGCGACTTTTTTATATAGCTCAGGTGCAGACTGACCTAGATTGATTCGTGACATTTCGAGCCTTTCTGATGTTTTTAGATATACCTGCTATTTTAAAACCGTTATGGTTGAGGACAAGTTTTATTTTGAGCATTTAGATGACCACTTTTGTTCTTGCGCCCGATTCATTTAAAGAAAGTATGAGTGCTCAACAAGCCTGTGACGCGATGCGGCGTGCAATTTTAAAACTCATACCTGATGCAAATGTCATCGCTGTGCCAATGGCAGATGGCGGTGAGGGAACTGTGGATGCGTTACTCAGTGCTTGCCACGGTCAAAAAGTGCCGATAGCGCTTACAGGTCCTTTGCCCAATCAACGTGTGACGACGTATTTCGGTTTGATTGACGGAGGAAAAACCGCGGTGATTGAAATGGCAAAAGCCAATGGAATTCATCTTGTCGATATGGCTCAGCGAAATCCATTACTGACGTCAACTTATGGTACGGGCGAAATGATCAAGGCTGCTCTAGACTTTGGAGTAAGTAAAATTATCATTGGCTTGGGCGGGAGTGTGACCAATGATGGCGGTGCAGGTATGGCGCAGGCCTTGGGGGCGCAATTTTTAGATGAAAATGGCTTCGAAATAGCAGTTTGTGGTGGTTATCTGGATCAAATTAACAGTCTTGATTTGACGCAGCTCGACTCACGTTTAGCGCATACAGAAATTATCATTGCCAGCGACGTCATTAATCCACTATGTGGTGAAAATGGTGCATCCCATATCTTTGGCCCGCAAAAAGGCGCAACGCAGGAGATGGTACGTCAGTTAGATCAGAACCTCAGTCATTATGCCGATGTGGTTGAAGCGACACTGGGTTGTACTTTACGTGCTCTCGCAGGTGCAGGTGCTGCGGGTGGATTAGGTTTTGGGTTGATGGCTTTTGCAGGTGCATCAATGCGATCAGGTGTGGAATTGGTCATTGAACAAAGTCAGTTGAATGAAAAAATAGCACAGGCAGACTATGTACTGACTGGTGAGGGGAAAATTGATCATCAAACCAAGTTAGGTAAAACACCATTTGGTGTGGCGCAAGTTGCAAAAAAATATAATAAACCTGTGATCGCATTTACTGGTCTAGTGGGTGAGGGGATAGCAGAACTCTATGATTTAGGTTTCACACAGATTGTTGGGATTAATCCACCAGATTGTAAGTTGAAAGATACATTAAAAAATGCAGAAACATACTTAGAAAAAAGTTGTAAAGATCTCATCAATTCTATATGTAAAAGATCAGAACCTACTCCTCTTAAGATGGATCGGTTCTGAAAAGTGTTATTTCTATAAGCGATTTTCTAAATAGTGCTGTGCAAATGTAACTTCTGCTTGGTACTCGGTTAGATTTTGCGGTTTAGGGAGACGAATATTAGGTGCAATACCAATGTCGTCAATTTGCTGCCCGGTACGGCGGTGGATAAATGTGGTTGCATAATACAGTGTGAATTGTTGAGATGGCGTTTTGATGGTTCGAATATTTGAAGCATCTAAAGCCCCATAAGTGTTACGCCCCATGACTAAAACATTCGGATTTTGACGTGCGGTTAAAATAAACATTTCACACGAACTACCGCATTCTTCATCTGACAGAATAACAACTTTTTGGGGCGTAGCTTTTACGTCTGAATGGGCGATCACATATTTTTCCTCTTTCTGCTTTGTCATCCCAACCCAGCTATTTTTGTTGCTTTCAAGTTTAGCAATCATACGATTAAATTCTACCTTGATTTCTCCATCAGGTAAGGTTTTGGCTGTTTCTTTCCATGATTGAATATTATCTGTAGATGCATAAATTTGGGGCATTTCAAACCAATACTCAGCTGCTCCCAAAAGTGGATAAAGGGGTTGTGCTGATGTATCAAAACCGCCTGAGTTTTTGCGTAGATCAAGAATTAAAAAACGTGCGTCTAACACTTGGTTTTGATTGTCTTGAATGATCTTTTCAAGTTGATTTTGAACAGACAGATCAAAAGTTGGGATGGTAATTAAGGTTGTCTGCTCGGATAATTTTTGCGTGGTCACGAGATTGCTTGATTGTATTGTTGAACTCTCTGTGATGGCTTCTGATATGGTTTTTTGGCCTAAGCTCAGATGGCCTTTACGAATAGATTTGAGAAAGTGATTGGTAATTTCTTTACAGGCATCGACCGAATTTACTTGTGTAATTTTAGTGTTTTGCTCATTTATGACCTTTTGAATATTTTCTGGATAGTTGTCCCAGTTTTTTGCTCGAATACCAGCATCATTTTTGAGTATAAATTCAGAGCTAAAGTTAAAATCTTTTTGGCACTCACTAGGTGTCATGGGACTAAGTCCATCTGCAGCTTGAATACTTGGGCTTAGAAAAAAACTACCACTCAGTACCAACAATGAAAGCTGTGAACATTTATTGAACATGTCATGATTCCTAGAGACGGTTATTTTCTAAAGTTATAAGCCTATGGATTTAAATAGGTCTTTGTTTTTCTAATGATATTGAATTGTAAATCTACTGATTTTTTACTGTATAAACAATGAAAATTTTAAATGAATAGTCATGGTTAAAACGGTGTGTTTCCGCGTCAAGTTGAGTCACTTTGTAGTCGTCTACGCTGTGAATTTAGGGTAGCTCTGTTAAACTACCAATTCACATAGCACGATGAGACACCATGAGTTTAGCCAACCTGATTGATGAATTAAATCCTCAACAAAAACAAGCCGCAACAACAGAAGCACAGCATAGCTTGGTTTTGGCGGGAGCAGGTTGTGGTAAAACCAAAACTATCGTAGCGCGTGCAGCTTATTTAATTGATCAAGGCGTGCCTGCTAATCAAATTCAAATTTTGACTTTTACTCGTCGTGCAGCGAGTGAAATTGTTGCTCGTGTGGAGTTGGCTCTAGGTGAGCAAGCCAAAGGGTTACGTGCATCAACCTTTCATACCTTTTGTATGTACCTCTTGCGCCGTATTCCAAAAGCCTTTGGTCTAGAACAGTTTTCGATTATTGATCGTGATGATCAACTCATGATGTTCCGCCTGATTCGTGGCCGTGATGATAAGAAAAACCCCAATCACTTGCCCAAGCCAAAAGAACTCTGTGACCTATATTCTTTTGCGCGGAATACGCGTCAAAAACTTAGCATTGCCATGGAAAAGCAAATGCCTGAGTACTTTGCTTTAAAAGATCAAATCGCGGATATCATGAAAGAATACGAAGCTCGTAAACGTGCGCGTAGTTTTCTCGATTATGACGATATCTTGGCGATTGTGGCGAAAGCTTTGGCGGAATCAGATGGACTGGTCGATTATGTCGCTTCAATTTGTCGCCACATGTTGGTTGATGAAATGCAGGATACCAATCCGCTGCAATGGGCGTTACTTGAGCCACTAAAAGAACGTGTCAGCTTGTTCTGTGTCGGCGATGATGCACAGTCCATTTACGGCTTCCGTGGTGCAGACTTTGAAAATATTCATCATTTCAAAGAGCGTGTACCCGACGCACAGATTTTCAAACTCGAAAAAAATTATCGTTCAACCCAAGAAATTTTAGATCTGTCGAATTGGTTGTTGGATGAAAGTGAAATTAAATATGACAAACGCCTAGATGCCTATCGTGGTGAAGGGATTAAGCCGAAAATGCATATTTTCCCGAATGAGTTTGATGAAGCCAAATGGATTGCCATCGACATTAAAGAACGTCATTACCTCGAAGGCAGCAAATGGTCGGATCATATGGTGCTTGTGCGTTCAAGCTTTGCTGCTCGTCATATTGAAGCAGCCTGTATTGCCGCAAACGTGCCGTATCGCTTTATTGGCGGCATGAAATTACTTGAAACAGCCCATGTAAAAGACTTGCTCAGTGTACTGCGTGTAGTGGCCAATCCTTTAGATGATATCGCGTGGATGCGCTTTTTAACCTTATGGAATGGTGTGGGTGATGTCGGTGCGAGTAAGTTATCGCAGCAGATTTTACTTGAGCCAGAAATGCAAGCCATTGCAACCAAGTTGGAAAAGTTTGGCAAAGTACCTGACCAAGCGATTCTGATGATGAAGCAAATGTCGGTGTTGAAAGATCAGGTCAAAGAATGCGTAAGCTTGGCTGTTCAAGCGATTTCTGAGCAGCTGGAAGAAAACTATAAAAAAGATTGGAACCGCCGTGTCGGGGATTTTGATCTGGTGAAACAACTGGCATCCAAACATACGCAGTTGAGTGAATTCTTAGAAGAATATGTCCTTGATCCAGTTTCCATTTCTGAAATTGAACGCCAATCTGACAGTGATGTCGTGACCTTAATTACCATTCATTCGGCAAAAGGAACGGAGCAAAAAGTCTGTTATGTGGCGAATGTCACACCAGGGCAATATCCACATGCACGTGCTCAAGGTAATTTCGATGAAGTGGAAGAAGAGCGTCGTGTGTTATATGTGGCACTGACACGTGCGCAAAATGAATTGATTTTGACTAAGCAAAACTTGAACCACTGGGCGCGTGAAACTGTCGATGAGCAAGGGCGTAAAGTAGAAAGTTACTTTATGAATGATTTAACTCGAAATTTATGTAGTTTGGAAACACACTATAAAACCCGTCAGCAAACCGTAAAAAGTGCGTTAATCGAAAGAAAATCGATTAATTTAGATTTTGGTATCGATCTCGATTAAAATAGATTTTTGACGTGATTTACACGCAAGTTAAAAAGCAAAATAGACAAATGCTTTTTGATGATGCTGTCTATTTGGAAGATTGAATGAAAATTTTAGTACGTAACTTAGAGCGTTCAGTTACTGAAGCAGAATTGGTTGAACTGTTTAAACCATTTGGCGCAGTAGAGTCTGCTGTTGTTGTTATGGATGCAAGCACAGGTAAATCGAAAGGGTTTGGTTTTGTCGAAATGCCAAATGGTCGTGAAGCTGTAAAAGCGATTAAAGGCCTGAATACTTTGAAAGTCAAAGGTGCGGGTATTCGCGTAAAAGCGGCTGAAGATAAGCCTAAAGCATAAATTCAAAAAGGAGCGTAACGCTCCTTTTTTATCGGTGATCTATGAAAAAATGCTACTCGGCCTTGTCGATTGTTGCGCCATCTGGTTCGAACATTGCGTGCGGACGTAAAACGCTTGAAGTCCGCTCATGGCAGCCTGAGCATTTGCCTTTAAAAGATTTAGTGATTGTGGAAAATCAACGCTACTTACATGAAAGTGGAGATGAAGATATTGGACGTGCGGTGGCGATGGTCGATGTATATGACGTTCATGCATGGACTGAAAATGAGGTAGAGCTAGCGCAGGCGACATATTGGACAGCAGGGTACTGGGCTTGGCGTTTGGAAAATATCAGGATGATCCATTGGGATATGTCTGTTCCTGCAAAGCGTGACATTTATTTAATTGAAATCGATCATCCATAATATTTATTGTGAATTTCCTAAAAATCCGTTTAAGCTTATTCATGTAGAAAAACGCCAAAATTTAGGGAATTGTTCATGTCTCGTGTTGCTCGCTTTCATGCTGATCGTACCAATCAAAAGTTATATTTTAGCCGTCTTGCATGTCAGCAAGCCGAGCAGACCGATCATGTTCAACAAGCTCAGGCTTATCGCGAAGCAGCGGTTTTTCATTTGCATGGTGCAGTACTTGCGTTTTTACAAGAGTTGGTGCGTTACTATCGTTTAAATGAGCCTGCGCCCACGTTAAAGTCGATTGAAACGCTGATGGCTGAAAAAGGTCAGGTATCACCTGAAGTGACTGTTATGCAGCAATTGGCAAAGCAGGGTTTTATTGCAGAGCTGAAACGCGCACATCGTATGTGTCAGTATGCACCTGAACCGTCTGCACCAGAGCCAGAAGATGAAACGTCTTCAAATTTAATTATTAAAGTCACTCAAACACCGCAAGCATGGTTGCCAGATACCGCTATTTTGCGTGAATGGCATCGTGATCTAACCCAATTGATTGATGGATTTCGTAACGAGATGGTGGAATTCTAATCGGACTATTGCTACTTGAAATAAATTTATTTAACCCGATATAAGATTATCTAAGTAATACAAAGTGCAGATGCCTTTATCACCATGTTGCGCATGGAGGGATATATGTCTATAGAACAGTTGAAAGAACTCTTTGGGAACCAGGAAGCAATTTTAGAGCTGGTTCAATTGGAAGGTGGTGAGTTGGCATTGCGTAATGCAGGCTCAGAAAAAGAGCCTTTGGTGACTATCCAATTCAATGAAGAATTACGCAATATTTTGGGCGATCAAATGAGTGTGATCGCTCAGCAAATGATTCAGGCTGCATTGTTTGGTTTGTTAGAAAAACAAGTGGATGAATGGCATGCCGAAGTGGTTGATGAAAAGCCAAAATATATGAGCTAATCATATAGCTGCTGATTTTGTGGATCATGTTGATGAAAACGCACCTTTTGGTGCGTTTTTTTATACTCAAAATGGCACTTAGACTTTGCTCAGTTCAGCAGGTGAGATCAGTATCGAACCTAAAAATACAATAAAGACCCCGATGAGCTGTAAGAAAAAAGGATTTTTGGCATCTTGCCAATACAGAATCAGAAAGACGATGGAAATGGGATAAAACAATAGACAGCCCAGTCCCCATAAAATACTGGTTTTAAATGCAGCGATGAGAAAGCCCAGACCGCCAATCAAAATAATGGCAAGGCCTAAATAGAGGATGTACATGTTTTTCTCGTTTCTTGTTTGAAGTATTTAACATGATGCTTCGTTTGATGCTCATTTTATCAATATGTTTTTTAAATTCAATTATTTGTAATTTTAAAATTACTGAATTATATCAATTAAAAAAAGGCGATGCTTTAATGCATCGCCTTTTGGGTTTTGCTCATAAGAACTTAATTAGGCACTTAGTTTAGTGTGTCGGAGTTTGGTGATGGGCAATTTGGATTTGATTTAAAATATGATTGCTCATATTTTTCGCCATTTCCTCTTTGGCATAATAAACCTCACCGATATTGTCACGACGAATGACTTCAGCTTCTTCTTTACTTTCCGCACACACCAATACTTGGATAGAAGGATTCAGCATTTTGGCAATATCGACAATTTTATGAATATCTAAAATATCCATAGGTGAAATGACCAAAAGGCGTGCGTGTTGAATATGGGCCTGAATTAAAACACCCGGTTCTGTTGCTACACCGGATACCGCAGCGATGCCTTTTTCCCGCAAGTTTTCCACGATTTCACGGTTTTCTTCAGCAATAACCACTTTAATGTTTTCATTCATTAATTCACGGGTAATACGACGACCGACTTCACCATGACCAATTAGTACCACCTGATCACGTAGATAATCCTGTGAGACCTCATCCGGCAACATAGCTAATGGGTCACTACTACGTTCCAGTAATCGGGCCAAATTCGAGCGCTCACGGATGAGTCGCTGCATAGGCTCGATGGCTGAAAATACAAATGAGTTGAGTGTAATCGAGATTAAAGCACCTGCCAGTATCAGGTTTTGTCCTTCCATAGAAAGGAGGTTTAGAGATACACCTAAGGTCGCCAAAATAAATGAGAACTCACCAATTTGCGCCAAGCTTGCCCCAACGGTTAATGCGGTATTGATGGGGTAACGGAAGAACAACACCAACGCCATTGCAGCGATGGTCTTACCAATCATGATAATGCCGACCACAGCTAAGACGTGAAGCGGTTGTTCAATCAAGATCCGTGGATCAAACAGCATGCCGACGGAGACGAAAAACAAAATCGAAAAAATTTCACGTAGCGGAAGGGTTTCTTCTTCTGCACGGTGACTAAAGTCAGACTCTTTGACCACCATACCGGCAAAAAATGCGCCCAGTGCCATGGATACACCAAATACCTTGTAGGCACCAAAGGCAATAGACACAGCTGCTGCAACCACGGTAAGCGTGAATAATTCACGTGAGCCTAAGCGTGCAACCACTTGCATAATCATTGGCACTAAGCGTTTACCAATGATCAGCATGAAGGCAATAAAGCCAGCAACTTTGAGTAAAGTTAGACCTAAGGTCAGCCAAATATTTTCATCGGCACTGCCTGATGTGAGCGGTTGACCGCCAAGCAGTACGGCAGTCGCAGGTAGAAGGACCAGGACCAGAACCATCACCAAGTCTTCAACCAAGAGCCAACCCACGGCAATTTTACCATTGACGGAGTTGAGTAAGCCGCGATCACCTAAGGCTTTGAGTAGAACGACAGTACTTGCACACGACAAACTTAAGCCAAACACTAAGGCTGAGCCCATGCTCCAGCCCCAAAGCATGGAAATTCCCATACCGAGTAAGGTCGCCACTGCAATTTGTAAAATGGCACCCGGGAGGGCAATACGACGTACTTGCATCAAATCATTGAGTGAAAAGTGCATACCCACGCCAAACATCAGAAACATCACACCGAGTTCGGCCAACTGGTTAGCGAGATGGATATCGCCAACTACCCCAGGTGTGTTTGGGCTAATAATAATACCGGCAATCAGATAGCCGATAAGGGGAGGAAGTCGCAGGCGTGCAGCAATATAGCCAAAAATTAAGGCAAAACCAAAGCCAACAGCAAGTAATATTATGAGTTCTACATCATGAGGCACTAAAAACTCCTTAAGCCTAAGTTAAGGGTAAAAAAGACAAGCACAAAAAGTGCCAAAAAGCATTTTAAAAGTTTAGCAATTCGAATAAAAAAAATGCAAAAAAAAACGACCTAAGTAGGTCGTTTTTTTCAAAAAACTAAAATTATTTGATTTTAGCTTCTTTGAAGATTACGTGTTGACGGATTTTTGGATCAAATTTTTTGATTTCCATTTTTTCCGGCATAGTACGTTTGTTCTTAGTGGTAGTGTAGAAATAACCTGTACCAGCAGAAGAAACTAGGCGAATTTTATCACGCATGTTCGTAGCTCCTTAGATCTTTTGACCTTGAGCACGTAGGTCAGCAACAACCTTTTCGATGCCCAATTTGTCGATAATACGCATACCTTTAGTAGTTAGACGAAGACGTACGAAACGTTTTTCGCTTTCTAACCAAAAACGGTGGTGATGCAGGTTCGGCTCGAACCGGCGTTTAGTTTTGTTGTTGGCGTGTGAGACGTTGTTACCAACGACTGGACGCTTGCCGGTAACTTGGCAAACCTTAGACATGGTGTAACTCCATTGATTTAGCCAACAGCAAATCTGTATGGCCAGTCAAAAAAAACATTGAATTCATTCAAGGGGCGTTTTATATCAAAAATGCGCTTAAAAGACAAGCGATTTTGCATAAAACGAACGATCACCTAGTGTGATCGTTCATGCCTTGATCGTTTATCGAAGAAGTGTCTTCGAAATCAGTTTGTGGATCGGCTTATTGAACGGTGGAAGAATGAATTTCAAACTATAGAGTTTTGGATTCGACATCACCGAGCGTTCATGCGACAAACTGAAGAAACCTTCTGGACCATGATATTTCCCCATACCCGAAGCCCCCACACCGCCAAACGGCAGGTCATCTTGAGCAACATGGGTTAATACCGTGTTTTGTCCGAAATGTCCTGAATGGGTACGTGTTGCGACATAGTCGGCACGTGCCTGATCAAAGTCGAAATAGTATAAAGCAAGTGGACGAGGACGGCTATTAATAAAAGCAATAACCTCGTCAATTTGATCATATTCCATGATCGGAAGGATCGGACCGAAGATTTCATGCTGCATAATTTGCATGTCTGGAGTGACACCCGTTAAAACAGTCGGTGCAATTTTACGTACAGCGTCCACATCTTCATTTTGTGGGTTAAAACTGATGATTTGTGCGCCTTGATCACGCGCATCTTCTAAATAACCTTGTAGGCGGTTGTACTGCTTGTCATTAATAATCGAGGTGTAGTCCTGATTATGGGCAATACTTGAGTACATGGCTTCAACGCACACTTTATAGTGATCTAAAAATTCAGCCGTTTTACCACGAGGTAAGAACACATAGTCAGGTGCAACACAAGTTTGACCTGCATTCCAAAGTTTACCAACAGCAAGACGCTGTGCGACATCTGCTAGGTCAATAGACGGATGAACCAATACAGGTGACTTTCCGCCTAATTCTAAAATCACCGGAACTAAATTTTCAGACGCTGCCGCCATGACGGTTTTACCGACATTGGTCGAGCCAGTAAAAATCATTTTGTCGAAGGCAAGGTGACTAAACGCATCTGAAATTGGGCCACCACCGTTGACGACTGCGACCAATTCTTGAGGAAATGCTTCTGCGAGAGCTTTTTCTAGCACATCACCAAATGCCGCAGAGGCACTCGAAATTTTGATCATGGCATGGTTGCCCGCAGCCAAAGCACAAATCAGTGGGCCTATAGAAAGAAGCAGTGGGTAGTTCCATGGCGTAATAATGCCGACGACACCAAGCGGTTGATATTGCACCCATGCTTTTGCAGGTTGGTGAATAATTCCGACATGGCGTTTGGATGGTTTCATCCAGTCTGTCAAATGCTTGCTATAATATTTAATGTGTTCAAGACATGTAAGTAACTCACCAATCTTGGTTTCACCAATAGAACGGTTACCATAGTCTTGATTAATTGCATCAGCAAATTGATCTTGATACTTAACTAAGATACGCTTAAGCCGAGCCAAACGATCAATACGTTCCTTCGCTGTAGGCAATGGGTAACGTAAATACGCTTGTTTCTGCTGTTCCAACATATTGTTGAGATGCTGCTGATCAAAAGAATGTGGTGTCATTGAAGTTGTTTTTGTCTGACTATTCATGTCGCACGACCATATCCAAATTAGCGATTAATTAATTTTTAGAGTAAATACTCTAAATAGTCAAGTTACTTTATGTGTTAGTGTTCTAATGCTTTGAAATAAATGGTTGTTTTAGGATGTCTCACACCAAAACCTTAAAAACGAAAGAACGTATTTTGCAGCTGAGTTTGCAGTTGTTTAATGAGCGTAGCGAGCGTTCAGTGACAACCAATCATATTGCTGCTGAACTGGGAATGAGCCCAGGTAACTTGTATTACCATTTCCGAAATAAAAGTGAAATTATTAAGGAATTAATGGAGCAATATCAGCATGAAACGCTAGAAATGTTAGCGCTTCCTGATGATCGTCAGCTTGATGCCAATGATAAAATTCGCTATTTCCAAGTGTTAAGTAGCCAATTATGGGCTTATCGCTTTTTACATCGTGATGTTTATCACTTGGTCGAAAATAATGAAGATTTCCGCAAAATGTATCCACGTTTTGCCGGTCAAGTCATGCAACAAGGGCAGAAAATTTATCGTGCCTTTGTTGACGCAGGCTTAATGCAGATGACCGATTCTGAAATTGAGGCCTTAACCATTAACTTGTGGATCGTGCTGACCAACTGGACCAACTTCCTTTATATGTCTGGCCATATTACTGACTCAAACACTTTGGAAGAAAAATGGGTGTGGCAAGCACTACGACAAATGGTGTTCTTAGAAGGTGCATATCTACGTGGTGAAAGCCGTGAAACCTATGAGCGATTGCTCGAAACTTTAGGGCCGTCGGACTTATTTGCAAGTCTTTCAAACGCAAAGCATCAGGTTACTGAATAAGACTATTTAGTCTGGCTTTAAAAAGCGTTAGAATACTCGGCTCTTTTTTCAATTTAACTGATTAGTGATATAAACCAACATGAATATGTCGACCGCTAACACAGCACGCTTACTCATTACCTGTGAAGATAAACCGGGGATTGTGCAAGCTGTATCGAGCTTTTTGTATCATCAGGGAGCAAATATTACCGCACTTGATCAATACGCGACTGAAGCTCAAGGGGGGCGATACTTCATGCGTGTTGAGTTCGAATTGGACAATTTACAAAGCCGTAAAGAAAGTCTAACTCAAACATTTGCGAGCAATGTTGCTGAGCGTTACAACATGCACTGGCGTTTAGCTTTAGTCAGTGATGTGAAGAAAGTCGGTATCTTGGTGTCTAAAGTTGACCATGCTTTGCTTGAACTGTTATGGCGTCATGCACGTGGTGGTTTACCATGTGAAATCACCAAAGTCGTGTCTAATCACGATGCTTTACGTGAATCTGTAGAAAATTTCGGTATTCCGTTTGAAGTGGTTCCTGTGAACAAAGAAAACAAACGTGAAGCTTATGAGCAAATTGATCAATTGATGCAAGGCAATGATTTATTGGTTCTTGCTCGTTATATGCAAATTTTAGACGAAGAATTTGTTCAAAAATGGGAAATGAAAGTGATTAACATTCACCATTCATTCCTCCCAGCCTTTGTTGGTGCGAACCCATATAAACAAGCGCATGAAAAAGGTGTGAAGTTGATTGGTGCGACAGCACACTATGTGACTGCGGATCTTGACCAAGGGCCGATTATTGAGCAAGACGTAGAGCGTGTAAGTCACGACTTTACCGTTGAACAATTGCGCGAGTTAGGTCAGGACGTAGAGCGTAATGTACTCGCACGTGCAGTCAAATGGCATCTTGAAGATCGTATTATTGTCGATGGTAATAAAACTGTTGTATTTCAATAAAACGAGATAAATTTTTGAATAAAAGGGCATACTTTAGGTATGCCTTTTTTATATTATGATTAAAAAAAGTCATTAAAACTGACGAATTAATAGTTGCAAATGAAAACACTTCTCATTTATTATTGCCGTACTTTAATTGTGCTAACCGATGAGCATGATTGTATTTTTGACAAAATAAATGCAATCGCTTCTTCAAGGTAACTGAGTTTAATGAGTCAATCTCCCGCTCCAATGATGCAATCACCTAACCCGATGAAAAAGAAAATCATTACTGCGCTTCTCGCTGTTGTGGTAGGGCATATGGGGGTATTGTGGGCGGTCAGCAATATGAAAGCACCAGAACTTAAACCGATCGAAAAAGATCCGATTAAAGTTCGCTTTGTGAAGATTGTTGAAGAGAAAAAACCAGAACCTCCGAAGCCAAAACCAGAACCGAAGAAAGAGCCACCAAAGCCAAAAGAAGTTAAAATTGTAGATAAGCCTTTACCACCTCCACCGAAGAAAGTGGAAAAACTGGAACAGGTGAAAAAGAAAGATGCGCCGAAACCAACTGTTGAAGCGGTCAAAAACGTACCACCAACACCTGTTGTTTCAACTGTGGTTTCTGAAACGAAAGTCGTTCGTGTTGAACCAACACCTCCGGCACCTGTTGCACCACCACCTGCGCCTCCAGCACCACCTGCGCCACCGACACCTAAAACTGTGAGCATTGGTAATGGTGTCAGTTGGATTAAGAAACCGAATGTTCAATTTGAAAATGGTGAATTAAAAGCGTCGTGTACAGTTGAAGTTGCGATTGCTGCAAGTGCTGAAGGTAAAGTCGAATCAGCAACGATTAAAAACTCGACTTGTGGCGCTGCTGTAAACCGTAAAGTGACTGATGCAGTGAAGCGTGCACGTTTATCCAAATATATTGATAATGGTGTGGCAACTCCGACGCGAGTTGATCAACCATTCAACTTTAAACTTAATTAAGATTCCGGCTAACCCATTAGGAGTTCGAATATGAACTTTTCAGTTTATTGGCAACATGCAGATGCAGTCAGCAAAACACTGTATTTCGTGTTACTTGCAATGTCGATTGCGACTTGGACGATCTTCGTTCTTCGTATTATGGGCACACGTCAGCTCAAACAAGTGGCGTATAACCACCTTGCAGATGCACTAAGCAAACTGAAAGCGAAATTTGCTCCTTTGGCTTTTGAACAACGTAAGGCTGTGGCTGAACAAGCATTACTACGTCAAATTTCGGTAGAAAAAGCTAATGCTGAAAAAGGCGTATCTGTATTGGGTACGATTGCTTCAATTGCACCGTTCGTAGGTTTGTTCGGTACAGTATGGGGTATTTTTCATGCCCTTGTAGCAGTGGGTAAAAGCGGTCAAGCGGGTTTAGCGCAAGTGGCAACTCCAGTCGGTGAAGCTTTGATCATGACCGGTCTTGGTTTGGCTGTGGCGATTCCTGCGGTATTGGCTTATAACATCTGTGTTCGTTTTAACCGTACACTGTCGAATGAATTGCAAGATCAAGCGCATGGTTTATTGATTGATACTATGTTGCAACAAGAATCTGCAGCGAAGAAAGAAGACGTGAAAACTGCACAGCAAAGTTTAGCTGGAGGTCAAGCTTAATGGCTTTTCAATTGGGTGAAGACAACGATGCTGGCATGAATGAGATGAACCTCATTCCGCTCATCGATATTATGTTGGTATTGATGATCATCTTCTTGGTGACTGCGACTGTTGCCAACCCATCAATTCCATTAACCTTGCCACAAACGACTGCAGAAGTGATTGATCTGCCAACTGAAAGCGTAACCATCAGCATTAACTCAGCGGGTGATATTGCTTGGAATGGTGATATTGTCACGCTCGAAGATTTAGAAAGTCGTCTAAATACAGCTGGTCAGCAAGAACGTAAGCCTGCATTGGTATTAAAAGCCGATAAAGAATCACGTTATGACACAGTTGCACAAGTGATGTCGCGTGCGAGTGGAGCCGGACTCAGCGATATCGCCTTTGCCAGTGATAACTAAGCACTGAGCAAAGATAACTAAAAAAAGCGACTGAAATGTCGCTTTTTTTATGTCTCTATTTCGAAAAGACGTCGTACAATTAGATCATTCAGATTTGAGTAGCTCTTGAAATTTGCTACGTAATTTCATGAGTTTAGGTGGTATTGAAAAATTACAGTAGCCTTGGTTTGGGTTACGCGCAAAGAAGTTCTGATGATATTCTTCGGCAGGGTAGAAGGTCGGCATTGGACTGAGTTCAGTCACGATATTGATGCCTTCAGCTTTTAATTCTTCAATACGGTGTTCAGCGATTTGCTTTTGTGAATCGTCCTGATAGAAAATCACTGAGCGATACTGTGTGCCGACATCATTGCCTTGACGATTCAGCGTGGTTGGATCGTGGGTTGCGAAAAATACATCCAGCAATTGGCTAAAACTGATTTGGCTGTCATCAAAATTGATCTGAATGACTTCTGCATGTTGGGTATTCCCCTCACAAATTTGCTCATAGCTCGGATGCTGAGTAACTCCCCCTGCATAACCACTGACGACTGTTTGCACGCCCTTTAGTTGTAGAAAAACTGCTTCTATACACCAAAAGCACCCACCACCAAATACCGCTTGTTGCATAGTGAAATCCTATTTTGTTCCCTGATGTTTAATATGGGGTTATAGCTAAAAACTGCAATGTACGTCTGTATACTAATCACTAGTTTATGTGCATTAAATGTCTCTGGCATGACTGAACAGTGAATAAAAAAGTCTGCCGAAGCAGACTTTTAAAATGATTTAACGCGGTTGAACAGCGCTTTCATATTGAATTAATAAATTGCCGTGACGGTCTAGCAATTTCAAGGTTTTTCCAAAAACTTGATAATGCGTTACCTTTTCGAGTGCTGCATGGTACTGTCGCTCTAGCCCATTGTTATTGAGACAAGCCATTTGTGTCGATGCAATCGGGCCAAACGTTATGGTGTCTTTGCCAGCATTATAGCCACCCATTATACGATTACAGCCGTCTGCACCTGAGACACGTTTTGAAGCCGCATCGAATTGAATGCTTGGAATATTATGCGCATTGGGTGCTGTTTTGATTGGGGTGTTGCCAATCTGAGTGGCAATCCAAGTACGGTTTTGTAATAGGTTTAAATTTTCAGTTATGGTGTTGTCTTGTGCAGGCATGCTTTCACAGCCTGTCACCACTAAAGTTGAAACCAAAGTTGCAGCAACAAATATTTGTTTTAGCATCGGAATTTCCCCGTGGAAGCATTTCAATTATCTAAGCAAATATCGCACAGATAAGCTAGCCATATTTGTATCAATATTTAAGAATTACAATTGATTGGCGCTTGGATTAGACTGTGAATGCGGCAAACCTTGTCGGATTAACTTCGAATATTGTTCACTGCTCAGTTGCTTAATTTGAGAGACGCGGGGGTTAACATGGGCTTTTTGATACCATGTTTTCATATCCCAATTTTGGTCTATGGCATGGAGGTCGTGCAAATAATTCGGCAAATAACCGGATGCAAATAAGCGGTAATCGGTTGGAAGTTGATGTTTGGAAACCGCTTGAATCATGTCAAACACCAGTGTTGTACAATTACTAGTGAGTGTGTTGTACCATTTGGGTTGAGTCTGCAGTTCATCGGCTTTATGTAGATATTCAATAAACAGCGCCTGCATTTCAGATTTTGGCATGTTTACGGGGAAGAAATAGACCTGTTCTCCGCGTGTATTGCTGCGGGTATAGATAATATCTTTTTCATCTGATGCAATGAGGCTCAGTTCATATTTACGGAAAAAACCACCAATCGCAGAGAATTCTTCATTTTTCTCTTTGCGAATTTCAATCGAAAACGTCAGCGGTGGTCGGTCAGCAAAATCAAAAGTGACCAGTGTATGGGCAATTTGCGGCCCCATCCAATACGAGGTAATGATGTTGACGCCATTGATTTGACTCAGGTCATATTGGCGAGTTTCCCAACGCGGGGTATAGCTGCCATCGGCATGCCAGTCGAAATTACGCACATTGTGTAAGGTGACGAGATTGCCTTGCTTTTCATAATGTAGAATTTCTGCTACTTCAGGATTCCATTCACGATCTTGGCGTGCTTCCATGCCAAAATACCAAAATAGACCACAGATAAAGCCCACAATATAAATCAAGACATCTTTACGACGGCTAAAAAAGTGTTGGGTAATATAGAAGCCTAAAATGCTCAGGGCAAAAGCGATCCAGATCCCAATGATAATGCGGCTGCCTAACCAGCCTGCCGGTTGCTGTATCCACAGGGCGGCACAGAGCCAAATCGAAGAACAGAGGACAAACACACTAAATAGAGCATGAAGAATACTTCGCCCTATTTTTTTGAACATTGCTTGTTGGTCACTCTGTTGCATATTTTTCTTTTAGCTTAAGATTTTTCTTTATTTTCTGTAAGTTGCGAACTCAAAAGCAATCCCAGTTTTGTCGTCGATATGTTGTTCTGACGCCATTTTTTGAAAGTCCGCAGGAATTTCAGGATAATGCGCATCACCTTGAACATCGAGTTCAACATGCGTGAGTTCTAAACGGTCTGCGATGCCGATGGTTTGCTTAAAAATTTCGCCACCACCAATAATAAACAAACTCGTTGGTTTTTCTGAACTTGCGACATCGGCAACTGCTTGCGTTAACGCCTCGTCGATACTATATGCGACTTTGGTGCCTTCAAATGACCAATTGTTATCTCGTGTAATCACCCAATTGATACGTTTTGGTAGGGTGCGTCCCATAGACTCTAAGGTTTTGCGTCCCATGACCACGACGCCGCCTTGGGTGATGGCTTTAAAGTGCTGTAAATCGGCAGAAATATGCCACGGCAAATCATTACCTTTACCAATGCAGCGCTGTTGATCCATAGCGACAACGTGCACGATTTCTAAATTTTGAAATGCCATAGTTTGAACTCAAATAGCCGAAATATTTGCCGTCTATTAGAATGCAAAATCCCGCTTGAGGTAAAGCGGGATTTTGCTTTTCACTTGGGATTTCTAAAATTAAACCGCAACAGGCGCTTTAATCGCAGGATATGATTCATAACCTACGATTTCAATATCTTCAAATTTAAAATCGAAAAGATCGGTAATTTCAGGATTGAGTTTTAATTGGCACAGACCCATTGGTTCACGTGTCAATTGCAACTGCGCTTGTTCGAAATGGTTGGCATATAAATGTGTATCCCCACCGGTCCAAACGAAGTCACCTACACCTAGTCCACAAACTTGCGCAATCATATGTGTTAACAGGGCATAGCTGGCAATGTTAAACGGCACACCCAGGAAAACGTCAGCACTGCGTTGATATAATTGGCAGGATAATTTTCCATTTTGGACAAAAAATTGGAACAAGGTGTGGCATGGTGGCAGTGCAACATTACCTGCCTCATTTGGGTTCCAACCCGACACGATTAGACGACGTGAGTTAGGATTGGTTTTGATTTCATTGACCAACCATTTAATTTGGTCAAAACCATCTTGTTCATATAGGCCATCGGCTTTTTTGGTTGCACCGAAATTACGCCATTGATGACCATAAACAGGACCTAATTCACCGGCAGGACGACCAAAACGAGCAGTTTGTTCTGCTGTAGACCATTCATCCCAAATCGAGACTTTATTGTCTTGCAAATATTGAACATTGGTATCGCCTTTAAGGAACCACAACAGTTCAATCACGATAGAGCGGAAATGAACTTTCTTGGTGGTGAGTAAAGGGAAACCTTGAGAAAGATCGAAGCGCATTTGATGACCAAATACAGAACGTGTTCCCGTACCCGTACGGTCGCCCTTGTCGCCGCCGTTGTCGAGAATGTGTTGTAAAAGGTCTAAATACTGGCGCATGTCTCTCTCATAATTTGCTAAATTTCTTGTGGCACATATTAGCTTGTTTTGCGTGTGGAAGGAACTGTGATGGGCGCTTGAATATAGTCAGGTTTAAAAAATCCAAAACATACGGTGTTTATTGGGTGATGACCAAATTTTGCAGGCAACAAGAGCTGAGTTGCCTGAGCTGAAGACGTCTATTTATAACAACTACATCAAGTGTTAACGAGACAATATGTCTGTTAAATCAAGCATGAGCTTAGAAAACGAAGCTCTATTTTTTACATATTGAGAGATGCTTCTTTCGCAGTGTTGAAAAAAAATACAGATAAGTTTGATTAAAAAATAAACGTGATTTTTCTCATTATGAAGAGGTGATATTGAACAACTATTTTTGATTAAGAGTTTGATATAAAAAATAAATCTATTTGAATTAAAAATAGACGATCGTATTTAAATGTGAAGATTTGTTTAAGAAATCTTACATTTTTTACATGAAAAAACATGATTTACGCGGTACTATCACCCTCGTTAAAATTTTTGAATGCCTAAATATAGGCGGGAGTGTGGGTTAAAGAATGGCTTATGATCACAATGTAAACTTGAGTGAAGTGCATGCTCCAGTTCAGGCAAATATCATAATTCGTTCTCAGGCGAGTAAAAATACGGGCAAGTCCAATACCACTCAAAAAGCAGCGACTAAAAATGTGGTATCCCGTAATGGTCAGCGTATCGATATCGATCGTTTGACAGGATTTTTACAAGGCATTACCCGCCAAAGCAGTACTCAGAAATGTGCCCGCAGTGTTCGTTTAGCACTTGAGTCCGCAGGGGCACGTTTTAACGGTCACCCTGTTGCTGCAGCAGACTGGGGCAGTACATTACAAAAAATTGGTTATCAAAAAATTAATTTAGCGTTTGATCGACCTAAGAAAGGCGATATCTATATTATCGACCGCAATCAAAGTAGTCGTTATGGTCATATCGCAGCATATTCCGGCAAGGGGTGGGTGTCTGATTATCGTCAAGCGGGTTATGCGGTCTATCGAACTCCAAATGTGAAATATAGCTATTATCGCTTAGCGGATTAACAGCCCGTGGATGCAAAAAGGTTAGTCTTCAAACCTTTTTGCACGTTGGCTGTAGATCGAGACGATAAATAATCCAATTGAAGCAAAGCCCACACATTGCAGCGCTAAAATCCAGCGGTGCTCATTGGGTAGAAAATAAATTAAGCACACTAAACATAAAATGGGCAAACTAGCCAAACCGCATTTTAATGACGGAGACAGTGTTTTTAGTTTGTCTTGTCTGAGCTTATAAAGCAGATCAATCATCAAACCAATCGCTAAACTTATGCCCGCAAAGCGGGGATCAAGTTGTTTTTGTTCAGCGCATAGAAAAATAAGTACACAGGTACTGATACAAATGATGAGCTTGATTTGTCGGTTACAGCGCTCAGAGTACCAAAACGTCAGCATTTAAACTTTACCTTGGGGTGAAGTTTTCTCGTTTTTATTCAGCAGTGAAATCGGGGAGAGCAGGCAGATCGCCAAAGCCATAAAGCCAATGCCTTGAGCACCCGGAATCAGAATTTCACCCTTATTCATGTTGATAAAAACCAATGCTAACAGCAGTGCAATCGGTATCCACGTCAATAAACGATAGAGCAAACCTGTTGGATTTTTTGCTGCGAAATGAATCTTGCAATAACGACAAATCAGGAAAATGACGCCTGTACCCATGAACATGAGAATGGCTTGAAGTGTTAGGGGTTCCATCCAATACAGAACACCGGTCAGTACGACCATCGCAATAAAAAACAGGATTTTTTTAAGTACAGAAACGCTGGGGTTAAACCAAAATTCAAGCATGGATCGATAGTTTAAAAATAAGCTGAATAAACTTTAGCACAGATCAGTTGTCTAATTCAGTCACTTCATGTGCAGTAAATACGTATGAAGGGATAAATTTCAGCGCATAAAAAAGCGAGGCTTAGACCTCGCTTGCTTAAAGACAATTATAAAATATTAATGATTTTTTTGTGGACCCCAGTCATAGATTTTTTTCTGGTAGGCATACCACATCATCCATAGTCCAATCAGAATCATCGGAACTGTCAGGAACTGACCTTTACTCATCCATCCGATGAACAGTTGACCATTGTCCGGCTCACGGAAGAATTCAACGGTGAAGCGTGCGATTCCATATCCGATGAGGAACAAGGCTGAAACGGCATAACGTGGACGAGGTTTTGAACTAAACCACCACAGCACGATAAACAGAATTAAACCTTCACAGAGGGCTTGATAGAGTTGCGACGGATGGCGCACCAACTGAAGTGGATCGGTCGGGAAGATCATGCCGAAAGCAAAATTAGGATCGGTCACTGCACGACCATACAGTTCGCCACCAATAAAGTTACCAATACGACCAAACATCAAGCCTGTCGGAACGCAGGGTGCAATAAAGTCGAGGGTCTGGAACCAGGTCATTTTATATTTCTTGCACCACAGTAACATGGCAATCATGACCCCAAGGAAACCGCCATGGAAGCTCATGCCACCTGTCCAAACTTGGAATAGCCACAGTGGGTTGGCAAGGAATTGATCGAAACCATAAAAGAAGACGTAGCCAAAGCGTCCACCAATCACGACACCCAATGCACCGTAGAAAATCAGGTCAGAGACCATTTCTGCGTTCCAGCCGTCACGTTGTTTTGCACGGTAGGTTGCCAAACCCCATGCAAATAAAAAGGCCAATAAATACATCAGACCATACCAGTGAACTTGTAGTGGCCCCAGTGATATCGCCACAGGGTCGATATTTGGATATGTCAGCATTGCTGTTCCTTGTCATTATGTTTTGCACAGATTTTAGCTGAATGTGCTGAAAAATGTTGTACATTCAATGTGTAAAGATATTGAGAGTTGAATATGTGCATTGTGGCTTTTGCTTGGCAGGTCTTGGATGACATGCCACTCTGCCTGATTTCGAATCGTGATGAGTTTTATCATCGACCGACGGCAGGCCTAAAGCAATGGGTAGATAGTCCGATTATTGCAGGGCAGGACTTACAGTCTGGTGGAACATGGATGGGGATAACCGCTCAAGGGCGTTGGGCGATTGTGACCAATTTTCGTGATGGTCGTGATCAGACCACATATCCCACTTCACGTGGCGCTTTGATTCAGCAATTTTTAGAATCTGAGCAAACGCCCATTCGGTTTGCGCAAGCACTGGAACAAATCCAATGTAATTATGCTGGCTTTAATTTATTCGTTGGCGATGCCACTCAAGCCGTTTATATGAGTAATCGCGGTGAAGGGCCACAAGTCTTAGCCAAAGGGGTGTATGTCACATCTAATGGTTTAATGACTGAACATTGGGAAAAGACCCGACATTTACGCAAACGTTTCACGCAAGAATTTTTGCCGATGCTACAAAGCCAGCAACCACAGGCGGATATAGACGCCGCTGCGTGGGATATTTTGGAAGATGAACGTAAAATCATTCCAGCATTGTTACCCAATACTGGGATTCAGGCGGAAATGGAACATTTGTTGTCTTCGACCTTTATTCAAAGTCCAGTGTATGGCACCCGCTGTTCAAATTTATTATGTATGCGGGATTCACAGTGGCATTGGCAGGAAAAACAGCAGCAGGGTGAGCAACAAGGACAGATCACCCAGATAGAAGTGCATTTAAAGCCATAAAAAAAAGCCGACGATTCGTCGGCTTATTTTTTTAGAGGTGTCTTATGCGGTTTTTTGTGTTGGCTGAGCTTGTTCTACCGCTTCGCCAGCAATCACACCACCATCTTTACGGGTGATGACAACGGTTGCAGAACGTGGACGTGAGGTGGCTGCTGCATTGGTTTGTGATGCAGGCCAGTGGCTGGTCGGTTCAGAATAGGATGCTGAATCTTCGCCGGGATGTTGCACATTGATAAAAATCGCTTTGTAGTCAGGTGTCATCGTCACACCTGTGATTTCACATTCTTTAGGTCCAGTCAGGAAGCGACGTAAGTTTTCATCATTCAGTTTTGCACCCACAATGGTTTCTTGACCCGATGATGTCGTGGCTTTTGTACCATCACCGACTTGACCCGGAAGTGCAGCAAGCATCATACAGTTGGTGGTATCGGTATAAGCACCGTCATCGGTTTGAATCCATAACACACCACGTGGGTCGAACCACATCCCATCGGGTGAAGACAAGTCATTGTTGTCATTGAGACCAGATAAGTTAATGTTGCTCGCCATTTTTGCTTCAGCACCAAACAGGTAGATATCCCAAGTAAAGCTGAGTGCTGTGGTTGTATCACCATCTTCACGGAAACGGATAATATGACCGTTGACGTTGCCTTTACCACCTTCAGGGTCGGTGTAGTTACGAGGGTTGGCAGCATCTAGTGCATGCGTCGTACCACGGTTCGAGTTATTGGTGAGGGTCACATAGACTTCACCATTGTCTGGATGCACAGCGACCCATTCAGGGCGGTCCATTTTGGTAGCACCGACAGCATCTGCGGCAAGACGTGCGAAGGTCAGAACATCTGCTTGTGAGCTAAACGGATAAACGCTGTTGCTTTGGTTTAAACCATTGACGTTATAGCTCAATTCAATCCATTGACCTTTGCCATCATTGTTAAATTTGGCAACGTATAACTTACCATTGTTCATGTATTTGTCACCCGCGGCATAGCCACCGTTGACATCTTTTTTATTCCATTTTTGGTCGGATACAAATTTATAGATGTATTCACCGCGTGAGTCATCACCCATGTAAAACGCGAGGTTGTCATCTTCACGTAAGCGACTTGCACGGCAGTCTTCATGTGCAAAGCGACCAAGTGCAGTACGTTTTACGGGGTTTTCACGGCGGTCAAATGGATCGATTTCGACAATCCAACCAAAGGTGTTTGGACCATTACGATAATCTTCTGCTGCCTGAGTACCGGTAACATTCGCTGACCAACGGTCATATAAATCTTGAGACTCATTACTTCCAATCGCTGTTTCCCAGCCATAGCGCGAGTTCGCACCCGCTTTTAGGCCATAACGGTTGAGTGCCACAATTTCAGCATGACTACGTTTGGCATCATCGTTTTTTGCACGAGCGAAGTAACCAATGAAGTTTTCTTCTGTCGTCAGGTAAGTGCCCCAAGGGGTATAGCCATTACCGCAGTTGTTGTGTGTACCACGGGTTTGCTGGCTATTGGTTGAAAATTTCGTGCAAACTAAGCTTGAGCCTGCTACAGGGCCTTTAAAGTCCATTACGGTCGATGCGGTAATACGACGGTTAAATGGAGAATTTTGTACCAGTTTAACGGCTTGAGTCTTGCTGTCTTTTTCAATTTGAATCACAGAAACACCGTGTGCATTGACTTCACGGATGACTTCATCTTCAGGGCGACGACCATCCACTTTGGTTGGGCCTTGTGGGTGTAAGAAGGTTGGATTGATGTATTCATGGTTCATCACCAACAAACCTTGGTCAGACTGCTTGGCATCATAACGTCCAGAGGTGGTATTTAAACCAAAGAAGCTCATACCGTCATGGCAGTCACCAGAGCGGAATTGGAAGCTCGGGCCAGAAGGAACATTGTTATCATCCCACGCTGGGTATGCAGGGTTAATCGAGTCACCCATCGCATATAGCACATGCGCTTGATAGCCTTCAGGAACAGTCACAATATCGTCTAAATTTTTTTTCACCGGTGTGAAATTGAACTTGGTCGGTTTTTGATTTGGATCGGTTACAGGTGGTTTGGTATTGCTATTTGAACCTGAGTCATTGTCATCATTACACCCCGTTAATGAAGATGCCAATGCAAGTGCGACTGCACCACTCGCAGTCTTGGTAATCAAGCTACGACGGCTGATGCGCTGTTCTAAAATGTCACGAAAATGAAGGTTATCCGAAGTGTTGTTATCAAGTTCTTGATCTTCGTTATATGGCATGTTTGTCATGAATTTAAATCCTGGCAAAGGTGTGCTGGGTAAAAGTTGATCACATAAAACTATCGATAAAATATGACAATGCTTTGAAGCTAATGTTGCAAACTGATGAAATAGGCGTTTAGATTTCGCTGCATGTAAATTGCAAAACATTAAATGGGTGCATAAAAAAAAGAGGCTATCTCAGCCTCTTAGGTGTAAAACTCACCAAAATTGTCGAAACATCAGTCTATTTAAGTTGCAGATGTACGTCGTTTTTCAATCAGCTTGCCAAAGAACAAACCCAGCTCGAACAGCATCCACATGGGTATGGCCAACATGATCATCGAAAGTGCATCGGGTGGCGTGGCAAACATGGCGACAAAAAAACAGCCAACGATAATAAAACGACGCTTCTCCACCAAGGTTTGAGTAGACACCACCCCGATCAAAATCAAAATTAATGTGATGATCGGAATCTCAAAGGTCAGTCCAAACACCAAAAAAAGCTTTAAGCAGAAACTTAAATAACTATTGATGTCCGTCATTGGGGCGACCGTTTCAGGGGAAACACTCATAAAAAAATGTAGGATGGATGGCAGGGCAACCCAATAGGCAAAGGCAATACCGGCATAGAAGAGGACGATACTGCCGAATAATAAGGGCATCGCCAAATGCCGCTCTTTTTCATACAGTGCAGGTTTGATGAAGGCCCAAAGTTGATAAATCACGAAGGGCATCGCGAGCATTAGCGCGACAAAGAAATTCAGCTTAAACGGCGCCATAAACGTGGCGGTCACATCCGTTGCGATCATGGATGAGGTCATTGGCAGTTGAGCACGCAGTGGCTCTGACATCAATTGATAGCTTTGATTGGCAAAGGGCAATAAACAAAAGAACAGAATCAAAATGAGTCCTGTAATTTTGATCAAATGCCGACGCAAAATCACCAAATGTTTGGTGATTGGCATTTCTTCCAAATCAGGCACAGTGTTCTGTGAATTGTTCAGTGAAAGATCTGTCATACGGCCACCTGATATTCTGCTAATGCATCGGTCGAACTTAATACAGGAGCTTGATCTGTTTTAATTTCGTGCTTTATTTTCATTTGGGGTGTAACCACGGCAAATATCGTGCTCTGACCACGTTCGATGTACTGATAACGTGGGGATAAATTTTTATTGTCAGGTAGGACTGCTTCTTGTTGTTTTTGCGCAGTCTGTTCTATGGGGTGTTGCGTTTGTTGCAATTCATTCATCTGAGCCTGCATACGCGCTTCGAGCTGTTGAATACGTTGCATTTCTTTTTGCATTTCTTCACGAAGTTCGGACATGCGAAGTTCACGGTCAATATCTGTTTGCACGTTACTGATCAGTCGTTTAACTTTCCCGTACCATTTACCTGCAAAGCGGATACCTTCAGGCAGTTTTTCTGGGCCAAGTACGATCAGCGCAATAATGCTGAACACCAGTAATTCGCTAATACCAATATTAAGCATTATGACAACTCCTTAGCTTTGAACTGAGGAATTGGTTTTATTTTGAGCTTCATGCTCTAGCGTGCGAGGCTCATTAAGCTGTGTATTTGCTGCGTCTTCATCACGCATCGATTTTTTGAAATCTTTGACCGCGCCGCCGACATCTTTGCCCAAGTTTTTTAGCTTAGAGGTACCAAAGAGTAAAATCACCACAATTGCAAAAATCAGTACATGCCAAATCGATAGTCCAGCCATCTTGTTATCCTCTTGTTGGTCTGCACAACATTTCAGCAGTTGTAGATGACAGTGAAGTGACCAAGATGTTGCAGTTTAAAGACAGCCGCGAAGCTTATGTTCAGTGTTACTATGCATGGATTGAGCAGTGAGGGTGGTGTAGTGGCGTTTCTTCTTCCGATATTGGGTTTTTTAAGTGGCCTCGGATTGGCATCATTATCAGGAACATCATCGCTCAAATCGATTTTCTCTAGCTTACTTGCACGCTGTTTTATTCCAGCCGTAATCATCTACAACATGGTGTTCTATCAAGCAGGCAGTTTAGCGCTCATGCTCTTTAGCTTTAGTGTTGCCGTGCTGATGTTTTATTTATTTCGCTGGCTGTTAAAAGATAGTTTACGTGCCTTGTGTGTCAGTTATTTGAACTTGGCTTGGCTGGGTTTTCCTTTTGCCTTAGCACTGTTTGGCCCTGAAATTAGTGCAGCGATGGTGGCTCTGTATGTCGGTGGTTCTATCTTTGGCAATATGTGGGCCGTGACAGCCGTCAGTTCAGCCCAATTACCATGGTCGAGCGTGATGCAAAAAGTGGCGATGTCTCCCCCTGTATTTGCCCTGATGATTGCAGGTGTCTGTCGAATAGTTGGATTACAACATTTAGAAGAACATCAGATCTTAGATTGGCTGTATCAAGCTGCAAAAATAGGAATGAGTTTCACAGGGATGTGCGTCTTAGGCATGTGGCTGCGCCAAACTAAGATACAGTGGCGTGATCTGATTAACAGTAGTCGTATTTATGCGATGAAACTCACCGTTGGCGCGGTGATCTGTAGTTTGAGTTATGCCTTTCTTCCGATTCCCCAGATCGAGAAATATATTGGGGTGATGTTCATGCTGTTCTGCTTACCCCCTGCAGCGAATATTGTGGCTTTAGAAACGCATTATCAAGGAACAGGCACTTCGGCACGTTATATTGCTTCAGGCACGATTATGAGCTGTATCGTCGTCAGTTTTTATGGGTTAATTTTGCATCTTTTTTCGCTTTAAAATGAAAAGTGAATTATAGATGCCAGCAAAGGGTGACTACTTGAGCTGTTTGCGAATCTGCCAATCACGCACGAGGGCATATATCATCGCGATACCTATCAGCCCTGGAAATCCAACCTGACCTTGCGACAGATTAAGCATGATCGACAATATGATCAACACTGCAAAAATAGCGTAAGTGGTACGAAAGCCTGAGGTGAGCGGGTAGGTCAGTTGCGCCTGGCAATGAGGGCAGCTTAATTTTTGAAAACCAAGAAAAGAGCGTGTCGGGATTTCAGTTGAGGTGTGATGACATGCGTTGCATATGATCTGTATCGGTTGAAGTGCCATAATTATTCTATTTTTATTCAGGGATTGGAGTTAATCTTTGGCATTAAGATTAACTCCAATTTAAATTATTTCAAACTTGCTTTAAATAATTTCATCGCCTGACCACGATGGCTGATTTTATTTTTTTCTTCTTTTGATAATTCAGCACTAGAAACATTCAGTTCTGGCAGCCAAAACAGTGGGTCATAGCCAAAGCCATTTTCACCACGTGCTGCTTCCATCACTTCACCGCGCCAAATCCCTTGGAAAATTTGTGGGAGTGGGTCTTCTGCATGTTGGACCAAAGCCAAGACACATACAAACATCCCTTCGATGGCTTCACCCTCTTTGCGGAGCGGTTTGAGGTCAGCAAGCAACTTGGCATTGTTAGCGGCATCATTGCCATGTTCACCTGCATAGCGCGCAGAGTAAATCCCTGGTGCGCCACCGAGTACAGGAACGCAAATGCCAGAATCATCTGCAATGGCTGGCTTGCCTGAAATTTTCGATGCGTGACGCGCTTTAATAATGGCATTTTCAACAAAGCTTAGACCGTCTTCAATGGCATCTTCAATGTTCAATTGACCTTGAGGAATCACTTCAACAGGAAGATTAAGCTCGGCAAACATTTTTTCAAATTCTGCAATTTTGCCTTTGTTATTACTTGCAAGCACCAAAGTGCCTTGAGATAACCAATCAGTTGAAGCCATGTGAATATTCACCATAAAACAAGATTTGAGGCTATTTTAACAAGATGCTGTGGCTGACAGGCAATAAAAAAGCACCCGAAGGTGCTATTTAAGATTCAAAAACTTATTGTGCTTGAATCCATTTGTCTGCACGGTCACGTGCTTGACGAATTTGGTCTTGGCTTAAGTTGGCTGCCAATGCCGTTTTCTTACCTTCAGATAAGCTAATCACTTTGTTGTCGAGCATGCCATCACGAGTAGACAGCTCATACCATTGGTATGCACCCATGTAGTTTTTCTTTTGCTCTTCCATCATGGCTAAGTTAAAGCTTGCACGGTTATCACCACGGCTAGCAGCTTTTTCGAAATATTGACGAGCAAGCGCTTCATCTTTTTTAGTCCCAATGCCATCTGCAAGCATACGACCTACATTGAGCTGTGCCGCAGATAAACCTTGATCAGCAGCAGCCTTGTACCATGCAAAAGCTTGACGTTCATCTTTGGCAACGTCTTTACCTTGTTGATATTTAGTGCCTAAGTAAAACTGAGCACCGGGCTGACCTGCTTTAGCAGCTTTACTTAAGCTGTGAATATCCATAATTGAATATTGAGCAGCTTGGCTAGAAACTGAAGATGATGGAGCAACATAATCCGCATGGGCTTGTATGCTAAAAAGTCCAATCAGTAGCGTCGTGCTTAATAATAATTTTTTCATAGAGCGCTCACTCGATAAATTGCGACTTCACCAAATAGATTTGGGAGACGTTTACTGAGTAAACTGTCTTGTTGATCCCCATTCACGGCAAGTCGGTTAATAATCCGGATGTTATTTTCAGCACACAGCGCTTCAAAATCACGGAAAGTACATAAATGAATATTGGGCGTGTTATACCACATATAGGGTAACGCGTCTGAAACGGGCATCATTCCTTTTAATGCAAGGAAAGAACGAGTCTTCCAATGTGCAAAGTTTGGAAAGGTAATAATAGCCTGTTTCCCCACACGCACCATGTCTCTTAAGAGAACGTCTGGTGCATCTACAGCTTGCAAGGCTTGTGCCATAACCACATAGTCAAAAGACTGGTCGGCAAAGCGACTTAAACCTAAGTTCAAGTCCTGTTGGATGATATTTAACCCGCGACTGACTGCAATTGCAATCTTTTCTTGATCAATTTCTAAGCCATATGCACGAATATTGTGCTTTTTGCTCATATGTGCAAGCAGTTCACCGTCACCACACCCTAAATCGAGTACACTTGAATCTGGTTTAATCCAACGTTCAGCCAGTTGATGATCAATACGCATTAGTTGGTCTCCTTCGGTGTTTCTTGCAGGTGTTTTACACCGCCTAGGAATGCACGTAAGCTTTTCACATATAAAGGAATCGGGAACAAGAAAGAGTCATGGCCTTGTTCAGCATCAATATCCACATAGCTCACAGGCTTATGATTGCTAATTAATGCATCTACAATTTCTTGCGAACGAGCAGGGGTAAAACGCCAGTCCGTTGTAAATGAAACAACTAAAAATTGACACTTGGTTTTAGACATCGCGGTTTTTAATGATTGCTCATATTCACGTGATGGATCGAAATAATCTAAAGCCTTGGTCATGATCAAATAGGTATTGGCATCAAAGTTACGGCTAAATTGCTCACCTTGATAACGCAAATAACTTTCGACTTGGAATTCGACGTCAAAGCCATACATAAATTTACCTGACTTTAAGTCACGGCCAAATTTCTGTTTCATGGCCTCTTCAGAGAGGTAAGTGATATGACCCACCATACGGGCCAAGATCAAACCACGCTTAGGATAACTATCATTTTCTAAATAGCGACCATCATGGAAATCAGGGTCAGACAAAATCGACTGACGCGCCACTTCGTTAAAGGCAATGTTTTGCGCAGACAGTTTTGGTGTACTGGCAATAATCACGCACTTTTGTAAACGATCTGGATAGTCCACAGACCATTGTAGAGCTTGCATACCGCCTAAAGAGCCGCCAATCACCGCATACCACTGCTGAATCTCTAAACGATCAGATAACATGGCTTGGGTTTTGACCCAGTCACGGACAGTCACTAATGGGAAATCAGGACCATAAGGGCGATTGTCATTTTCAGGATTTGGAGAGGTCGGTCCAGTAGAACCGCTACAGCCGCCGATATTATTTAGTGCTACGACAAAGAATTTTGACGTATCAATGGCTTTGCCTGGTCCAATACATGCGTCCCACCAACCCGGCTTACGGTCATCTTCATGATGATAACCTGCAGCATGGTGATGGCCTGACAGTGCATGACAAATCAAAATTGCATTGGATTTGTCTGCATTCAGTTCGCCATAAGTTTCAACCATGAGCTCAAAACGTGGGAGTATGCGATCGCATTCGAGCTCTAACGGCTCTTCAAAAATAAACTTTTGTGGGGTAACTAAGCCCACTGAGTCAGCTGGAAAAGACACAGGAATAATTCGCCTTAAATCTTTAGTATGAATAATAAAAGGATACCACTTGAGGGTATCCTTCTAAAGTCATTTTATTGCTATTTGATATTTATAGCATTGAATTAGACTGCAGCAGCAATCACTTGTTCAGTACTCAAAACACCTTGTTCAATTAAACGGTTAGTGCTGGCAATAATCGCCTCGATAGATGCGGTCACGATGTTGTCATGCACACCTGCGCCGAATGCAGACTTACCTGTACCTTTCACTTGAAGCTCAATTAAAGCCAAGGCTTTAGCATGTGCGCCTGAACTGATGCTACGTTCTTCATAGTTCAAGACATCAATCGGTAACTGCAAGGCATTTAAGATGGCAGAGATTGGGCCGTTGCCTTCACCGCGTAATTGCTGGATCTCACCGTTCACTTCGACATCAAGCTCAATGACTTGTTTGCCATTTTCATCATGTAAGCGGTAGTTTTTCGCCGCATAATGCGTATCTTTGGCAGCCACATAAGTGTCTTTAAACAATGACCAGATCGCTTGCGCAGAAATCTCAGTACCGTCTTCATCTGTTTTTTGCTGTACGATTTGCGAGAATTCAATTTGAATACGACGAGGCAACACCACGTTGTAATTTGATTCTAACAAGTACGCAATACCGCCTTTACCAGACTGAGAATTGACACGAATCACCGCATCATAGTCGCGGCCCAAGTCTTTCGGGTCGATTGGCAAATAAGGCATATCCCACATTTCTTCGTTCTTTTGGAACTCAAAACCTTTTTTAATGGCATCTTGGTGTGAACCAGAGAACGCGGTGAAGACCAAATCACCAGCATACGGATGACGAGGGTGTACCGGCAAGCCTGTGCATTCTTCAATGATTGAAATGATTTCGTTAATGTTTGAGAAATCTAAGTTTGGCGCAACACCTTGGGTATACATGTTCAATGCAATCGCTGCAACGTCTACGTTACCTGTACGTTCACCATTACCAAACACACAACCTTCGACGCGGTCAGCACCAGCCATAATCGCCAACTCAGAAGCGGCAATACCACAGCCACGGTCGTTATGACAGTGCACAGAAATAATCACACCGTCACGGCGCTGAATATTACGGTGCATCCATTCCACTTGGTCTGCATAGACGTTTGGACCAGAAACTTCAACCGTTGCAGGCAAATTTAAAATCACTTTGTTCTCTGGAGATGCTTCCCAAATTTCAGTGACCGCATCACAGACATCTTTAGCCACTTCTAATTCTGTTGCAGTAAAACACTCTGGACTGTATTGGAATACAAATTCAGTTTCAGGCTGTTTTGCAGCGTATTCTTTGACTTTCGTTGCAGCGTTAATCGCTAATTGTTTTGCACCAGCAACATCAACATTCAACACTTTATTGCGGAAGGTTGGAGAATTTGAGTTGTAGATATGCACGATGGCACGTTTTGCACCTTGTAATGATTCAAATGTACGTTGAATCAAATGATCACGTGCTTGAACCAAAACTTCGATGTACACATCATCAGGAATATGACCGCCTTCGATCAACAAACGAGTGAAATCAAAGTCGATTTGTGATGCAGAAGGGAAGCCGATTTCAATGTGTTTGAAACCAATTTTCACAAGCATTTGGAACATTTTGAACTTTTGTTCAATGTTCATTGGCTCGAAGATCGCTTGGTTACCGTCACGAAGGTCGGTACTCATCCAGATCGGCGCTTTATTGATTTCGTTATTTGGCCATTGACGGTCTGGTAAGTCTACACGTTGGTACATGCGACGGTATTTTTTGCTTGGATCTGCCAACATCATGTGAAAACTCCTTATAGCACCGTGGATAAATGTCGTGGATAAACGGCAAGGTACTACTTATATAGATTGTGTCTATTCTAGCAATTTACAAGTTTAATTTCGGAGTCTTTAGTCGAAAGTCGAAATAAATCTGTAAAGATTCACATGACTTAGCTTTACCGTAAGCTCGTAAATGTATAACTAAATATTAGTCCATATATTTCGGAAATAATTTCCTATTTTTGCGTCAAGATGCCATTACTGGAAAATATTTTTCTATAAAATTAGCTTTTTTGAAAAATATAATCTTTATTAATCTCATCGACGGTGGCTGTTCCCATCAATGCCATTGTAATCTCAAATTCTTCTTTCAGTATTTTGAGTACATGTGCAACGCCTAAAGCGCCCGCTGTAGCTAAACCATAAATGCAGGGACGGCCGACTAATACGGCAGATGCACCCAAGGCTATCGCTTTAAACACATCTGAACCACGACGAATACCACCATCATATAAAACTGGGAAATCCAGAGGCACAACTTTTTTAATCAGTTCTAAGGCGGTGAGAGGGGAAATGCAACCGTCCAGTACGCGCCCACCATGATTCGACACAATAATGCCTTGTACACCGTGTTGCAGGGCAAGTTCAGCATCATGTGGACTGACAATGCCCTTTAAAATAATTGGTAAAGATGTATTTTGACTGAGCCAAAGGATATCCGCCCATGTCGGTGCAATTTTCATTAGACCTTGAAATAATGGATGTTCATTTTTATTGGTTTGAGGTTGTTGAATAGAGTGATGAGGCTGCGGTTCATGCTTAGGAAGTTCAAAAAACGCATGTCTCTCTCGGTCACGAATTCCTGAATGTGGAGAATCAACGGTCACCACAATCGCTTTAAAACCATGTGCTTCTGCCATTTTGACCAGTGATAATGACTTTTCGCGCTCACCTTGCCAATACAATTGGAACCATTTGAATGGATTGTCCTGCTTTAACTCACGCATATCTGTATTGGTAAACGTACTGAGGATCATATTGCTGCCAAGGACTTCGGCGGCGAGGGCTGTTGCAGCTTCAGCATCAGGATGAAATTGTTGTTGATGACCAATGGGTGCTACAAAAATAGGATGCGGAAAACGTTGCCCTAATATCTCAATTTGGGTATGACCTTGGGTCAGATCTCTGAGCATACGTGGTAGAAGTTGTATCTGTTCAAACTGAGACAAATTGCCACGTACACTGTGTTCATCCATAGAACCACCTTGTAGGTATTGCCACACCATGTGTGACAGGTGCAGTTCAGCCTGTTTTTCGTAATCGGCAATGGTTTGTAAATGAGCAGGAATCTGAGTCAGTGGTTGCAATGGTGAATGTTGACTCATAGAACTGCCCATTGACGTAAAAGATTATGGTAGTGATTCGTCAGTTGTAAAATTTCTTTGCTATCACCTAAATTTTGTCGTAATTGCATAATGGTCTGATCTAAGTTAAAGAGCATACTTCTCTGCCAATCATCTTTGACCATGCTTTGTACCCAAGTACAAGCTGCTATACGGGAGCCTGAAGACACTGGCTCAACACGATGTAGACTGGTCGCAGGATAAACAATTGCATCGCCAGCATCTAACTTTACTTCATGTTCACCATAAGTATCTTCAATGATCAGTTCACCACCTTCATATTCATCGGGTTCTGATAAAAAAATGGTCATTGATACATCAGTACGTACAGTTATATTTTTTTCATTAAAGTAATGGATTGCATTATCGACATGATTACCGTAGTGGCCCGTATCTTGGTAGCAATTGAATAGCGGAGGTAAGATTTCTTTAGGTAATGCAAAAGATTGAATGAGCAGACTTTCTTTAATTTGCTGTAATACTTGCTGACTTAACTGCTGATAGAGCTCACTGTTTGAATTGATTTGTAAATTTTTTTTGATGTTTTGAGCTTGTGCTCCGGCCGAACTCTTTCCTGAAACCCACTGATTATCTTGGTTCATCGCTTGTCTGATGCTTTGAACGTGTTGCTTTGAGAGGACATGAGGGACATGAAGAAGCATAATTTAACCTTAATCTAATTTTAATCAAATTTACACAAGATAAGCATAAATAAAAAAGCCTTAATACAAGATTAAGGCTTTTTTTAGAATATTTAATTTAGAACTTAAAATTAAATGTTAGGCGATAGTTACGTTCAGCACCTGCGATGTAACGTAATCCACCACGGTTAATGCTGTTAATGTAGTCTTCATCAAATAAATTGTTGATGTTGAATTGAATCCCTACATTTGGTGTTGCTTGGTAACTAACCATTGAGTCAAATACCCAGTAGTCAGGGATGACAGCAGGACCGACCTGATTGCCATCTTTGTTTTTAGTCATTTCACCATTGTAACGCGCGCCGCTACCAATGCTCCATTTATCCATATTGTAGGTCGTCCACAATGTGAATGCATCAGAAGGCGTAAATGGCATATTACTTGAACCATCTGCTGAAACTTGCTGGTTACTCGCAGCTTGGGTTACATTTTTAATGTCTGTTTTTTGATGTGTATAACCAGCAATAACTTGCCAATTGTCATTTAAGTTACCAATCACGCCAAGTTCAACCCCTTTAACTGATTTTTCACCAGTTTGGTAGTATTCTTCACCATCTTTTTCCAACTCATTTGTGAGTTCAGTTTGGAAAAGTGCACCTGTTAAGAGTAAACGGTTGTCAAAAAATTCCCATTTAGCACCAACTTCAATGGTTTCAATTTCTTGAGGATCAAGATCTAAGTTGTTATTGCTGCTCGCTGAACCAGATGGGGCAAATGCATTGGCATTACCAATACCGTCACCACCTGTAATAGTACCCGGTGCTTGTTGTTGGATGGCGTAGTTAGCATACAAGCTACCGTTTTCAGTTGGTTTATATAGTGCCCCAACTTTCCAGTTGAATAGGTTGCCGTCATCTTTAAAGCTTTGTGCAACATAATTTGCCGGTTGACCTGAAACAGCCGTATTCACAAATGTATCGGCATCAAGTTTATAACGATCTAGACGAACGCCACCATTCACAGAAAATTGTGGTGAAATTTCAATAGTATCGAAGGCAAAAATAGAGTAGGTATCCATTTGAGCTTCAGAATCACCATTACCATTGGTATTTCTGACTAAAGCGGTATGTACAGTGCCTTGTGGGTTATACAATGAACTTGTACCGGTAACCGTAGCAGTCCAACCACGTGTTTTCATTTCTTCACGTGTAAATTCAACCCCTGTACTGACATCATGTTTTAAGCGACCTGTATTGAAACTTGTAACCAAGCTAGTTTGGTTAGTTATAATTTCATTTTCAGTATCACTATTATTTGCACTGCCTGAAACGCGCATCGCAGTAGGATCATTCAGGTCAGTTGACGTTGTAGTGAAGGCATTACCTGAGAATGTCGTTAAATATTGATGCTCTGTTTTGCCCCAACGAGAAGTATTTTTGATTTTCGTATTTTCTGATAAATCATACTCTAAACGAGCAGTTGCCATGTCCGCAGTGACATCATCAAAATCTTCAGGTGCACCATAATAATTTGAAGTATCAACTTTATGGCTATTTAGATATGGCGCAAGACTTTTAATACTTGCATTCGTACTTTTATTTGCATCAAACCCTGGTAAACCTACAGTTGGGATACCACCATCCAAGACATTGTCTTGTTCAATATGTAGATAGTCTAAGAAAAAGCGAAGATCTGTGCCTAAACCAAAGCCTGCTGAAAGTGCAGCAGCCCATTTTTCATTTTCAACACCGTCACGACCAATACCGTCTGAGTTTTCACCCATGGCATTAAAACGGATGGCCGTTGTATCGTTTATTGCTTTATTAATATCCGCAGTTGCTCGGTAATATTCATCTGAGCCGAAACCAAGAGTTGCATTGTTAGCGTCTTGAAGTTTTGCTTCTTTTGTTGATAAATTAATTGAACCTGAGGCAGCTGTACGACCATTATCTGTACCAGCAGGGCCTTTAAATACTTCAATTTGTTCGTAATTAAACATGTCTCGAGTAACGTTACCCAAGTCACGTACTCCATCGATGAAGATACTATTTGCTGTATCAAATCCACGCATGGTAACAGCATCACCAGTATTCATTCGTCCGTTTTCACCTAGGGAGAATGTGCCGACACCAGGAACGTTTCGAAGTGCTTCTGTTAGGGTCTTTGCATTTTGTTCTTTTAATACTTTCTCAGGGATAATGGCCATAGTCTGAGTCGTATTTAGTTGAGATTGCGTAAACTTATCTGAAGACGCTTTTTCTACTTTATAATTCTCTTTATTTACAGTTTGATTAATCGTCTCGAGTTGGACAGCTTTTTCTTCAGCCATTACATTGCCTGCAATGATTGAAAGTGATGAAGCAATCGCTGTAGAAACAATTTTCTTACGTGTTTTAATGAAGGCCATTTCGAACCCGATTCGGAGTAGTGAATTTGTATGCGAATAATAATGATTCTTATTTGTTCTTACATCTTTATGTAATTGTTATTCACGATAAATAATCGTATCGTGATAGCCCTATTTAATGTAATGATATAACAAGTATTAATTAAGTATCTGTTTTTTATTAAGTATTGATAAAACATATTATTGGTTTGTAATTGATTGAGATTACAAATATAGCCATGATTGTGAATTAAATAAGAATAAATCGTAAATTGTTGATGCAAAAAAACCTGCCGAAGCAGGTTTTTTTATAAAGTGTTATTTAGAATTTAAAGGTTGTACTTAATTGTACGCGGCGGCTTTCTTGAGTATTGCTATAATGGTTGTAATAGCTATTTGCGACTTTCTCATAATCGTTAAAGTCTTTATCAAAGACATTGTACAGAGCAACACCAATATCCCAGTTTGGCGTGACATTAAAGTTTGAACCGACATGTAATAATGCGTATTCCTTGTAGTCACCAAGGGCATCATAAACCTGTTGATTCGCTGCAGTTAGATTGTCATAGGTTGAGGTGAAACGTGCACGTTCACTTCGATACTCACCACGCGCCCATAAATTCATAAAGTCAGCAGCTTGCCATTTAAGCGACGCATTAACTATGTGTTCTGGTGTGTCATTAAGTACAGGATTGCCTAAACTGCTATCTTTAATTTCAGTTTCAGTCCACGTGTAGTTCAGTCCAAATTTCCAATTATCGGCAAATGCCCAGTTTAAACCAGCTTCAATACCATAGACTTCAGCTTCTTCGGCATTCACAGGGCGAGTCACATTCCATGAGTCTGGTGTGCCACGGTTATAATCCATCACCCATGGCGTTCCAACCGATGCCATGAAAGCTTCACAGTCAGCTTTAGACCAATTAATACCTGAAGTCGTTGTGTTATCAGTATTACAGCTAATTTCCTTATTACCCGTCATAATCTTATCTTCGATTTGACTAAAGAAAGCCGTAACGTTGAAGTCAAAATTATGATTGGTTGAGAAATATGTACCAAATTCAAAGTTTTTACTGGTTTCAGGTTTTAGATTTGGGTTACCAAAAGTTGGTGTACGACCCTGACCACTGACATTGACCACACCGTCAGTTAAGCGTTCCAAACGTGGGGCTTTATAACCCTCACTATATCCGCCTTTGAAGGTCCAGTTTTCATGTGCATTCCATACCAAATATGCACGTGGCGTCCAAAAATCACCAAACGTATCGTGGTCGTCATAACGAAGACCAATTGTTAATGCTAGATTGTCGTTCAGCGACCAAGTATCTTCGGCAAATAGACCCAATTGCTCAAAAGAAACTTCTTTTTTTACACGTAAACCATCACTGATACTGGCTTCCCACCATTGACCGCCTAGAGTAATACGGTGGTCTTCAAAATGTTGAGTGGTAAATTTAGTATCAAAAATCGTATCTTCACTTTCTAACACACGAGGAGTGATGGCTGTTGACATCCCTTGTGCACGTGCAGGAATTAAACGTCCAACCGTTTCTGTTTGAGTATTGATAATACTTGACTCAAGTTTACCAATAGCATTATTCCAAGTATGTGCGAGGATCATTTTCTCACGGTTATATTCTTGAGCATCACCATAACCACCGTTTGCGCCAAGCGTCCCTAATTGACCTTTGCTATTGTCATACCATTGTTCAGTTTTTTCATATTCAACTGAAATATCATGGTCGCTGTGCGGTGTCAGGGTTAAGCGAGCACCGATAGTTTCTAGATCAGATTTAGTTGGGCTATTTCCGCCACTAAGTTCAGCACCAGTATCATCGTCATCACTACGTATTAAATCTGATTGATCACGTTCCGCTTTACGTGCACGGATTTGTAAGCCCAATAAATCTTGAATGATTGGCCCTGTTAAAAATGCATCGACAGCGCGTTGGTTACCAAAGTCTGAGTGATTTGGCAGTACTGTGCCTTCTAACGTGACCGAACCTGTCCATTCTGGTGAAACTTTTTTGGTAATGATATTGACTACACCACCAATTGCATCAGAACCATATAAAGTAGAAGCTGGTCCGCGGATGACTTCGATGCGTTGGATAGCCGAAACAGGGGGGATAAAACTATTATTCGACTCACCAAATCCATTAGGGGCAATGTCACCTGTACTATTTTGTCGGCGGCCATCAATTAAAACCAAGGTATATTCGGCGTCCATACCACGAATACGAATATTTAATCCGCCGGTTTTCCCTGCTGTAGGGCTAATATCGACACCTTCTACATCACTTAATGCATCTGCAACGGATGTAATTCGTTTATTTTTTAAGTCTTCAGCCGTAATCACGGTAATTGAAGCAGGAGCATTCTTGATCTTTTGTTCAAAGCCCGCTGCAGAAACAACAATGGTTTCCATCTGTTGAGCTTGAGATTCAGTCGTTTCAGCATGTGCGAAACTCGTAGTAGTTACAATTGCCCCAAATAAAGCAGCGGAAAGAGGGTTGAGATTAAATTTACTCATAAAAGAATACCAAATATGGACAAGATAAATATATGAAAATAAATTAAAAAAATGTAGCATTAAGAATAATAGTGAGAAAGTTTCTCATTTGCAATGATGAATTAAAAAATAATCAATATTTATTCAAGAAAAGCTGAAAAATTCTAAAAATAAGAAGGGCATCCATGCCTGAATTTATAGTGTTATAATCCATTTTTGTATATCTTTAATTGTTGTCATATAATGTGGCACTTTTTTTTAAAACTGTTTTAACTAACAAATTATCGAGGAAGCCATGCAAGTAACTTCTGAAGCGGTTTCGGGCGTTGCCCGTCGTTTAAATGTATCTGTACCGACGAGCCGTATTAACGAGCAGTTTGAAGCTCGCTTGAAACGCACTGCCAAAACTGTGAAGATCAACGGCTTCCGTCCAGGTAAAGTACCTGTAACCGTTGTTCGTCGTGAATACGGTGCTGGTATCTATCAAGAAGTTGTAAACGACATCATTCGTGACACAGTATTCGAAGCGATCCAACAAGAAAAAATCAATGCTGTTGGTATGCCAAACATTGAAAAAACTGAAATGAAAGATGATGCTTTAGTTTATGAAGCAACTGTAGAAGTTTATCCAGAAGTTGAAGTTAAGTTCGAAGGCCTAGAAGTTGAACGTAAAGCAACTTCAGTTGACGACAAAGACGTTGAGAAGATGATTGAAAATCTTCAAAAACAACGCGCTTCATGGGTTGAAACTAAAGGCATGGCTAAAAAAGACATGCAAGTAACTTTCGACTTTGAAGGTACTGTTGATGGCGAGAAGTTTGAAGGCGGCGCTGCTGAAGACTTTAAACTCGTTCTTGGTTCTGGTCGTATGATCCCTGGCTTCGAAGACGGTATCGTTGGTATGAAGAAAGGCGAAGAGAAAGTTATCGATGTAACTTTCCCTGAAGACTACCAAGCTGAAAACCTTGCTGGTAAAGCTGCTCAATTCAAAATCACTGTTAAGCTTGTTGAAAAACAAAAACTTCCAGAAGTTGATGCTGAATTCTTAAAAATCTTCGGTCTAACTGAAGAAGAAGGCGTTGAAAAGCTGAAAGCTGACGTGCGTAAAAACATGGAACGTGAAGTGAAAAACGGTCTTCGTAACCAAGTGAAAGGTGCAACTTTTGATGCGCTTGTAGCTGCAAACGAAGTAGAACTTCCAGAAGCAATGGTTGCTCAAGAAATTGACCGTCAACGTCAACAAATGATCCAACAATTCACTCAACAGTTTGGTGCTCAAGGCGCTAAAGCGTTTGATTCAAGCATGCTTCCAGATGACCTATTCAAAGAGCAAGCTGAAAAATCAGTTAAACTTGGCGTATTAGTCAGCAAAGTATTGGCTGATGCTAAAATTGAAGTTGATGCTGCACGTGTTGATGCTTACATCGAAGACATGGCTTCTTCTTACGAAGATCCTAAAGAAGTAATTGAATACTTCAACAACGATAAACAGCAACGTGCTCAAATCGAAGCTGTTATTCTAGAAGACCAAGTTGTAGATCACATCTTAGCTTCTGCTAAAGTAACGGATACAACTGTGAGCTATGAAGACTTATTGAAAGAGCAACAAGCTCGTCAACAAGGCTAATTTTTAGCTTTCAAAAAAAGGCGCATTAAGCGCCTTTTTTTATCGAAATTTGCCCCCAAATAAGTTGTCCTGATTTCACAATGCTTATGAAAAAAATATCTGTTATTTAATTGGGAATCTTTTGCAATTTCGACAAATATCCCTCATATTGTGAATTATGGGTTGAGTCAGAAAAATTTAGGAATAAATAACGTATGTATGTTCCAACAATTGAAAACGCACTAGTGCCAATGGTGGTAGAACAGTCATCTCGTGGCGAGCGTTCTTTTGATATTTATTCACGCCTTTTGCGTGAACGTGTGATTTTTTTAACCGGTGAAGTTGAAGACAACATGGCAAATTTGATTGTTGCCCAAATGTTGTTCTTAGAAGCAGAAAACCCAGATAAAGATATTCATTTATATATCAACTCACCAGGCGGTTCGGTTACTGCAGGTATGGCGATTTACGATACCATGCAATTTATTAAACCTGATGTTGTGACTTACTGCATGGGGCAAGCAGCATCGATGGGTGCATTCCTGCTTAACGCCGGTGCTAAAGGCAAACGTTACTGTCTTGAAAATGCCCGTGTCATGATTCACCAACCCCTTGGTGGTTTCCGTGGTCAGGCATCTGACATTGAAATTCATGCACGTGAAATTCTATTCATTAAAGAACGTTTAAATCGTTTAATGGCAGAGCATAGTGGTCAAGACTACGATACTGTTGCTCGAGATACTGACCGTGACAACTTTATGACAGCACAAGCTGCAAAAGAATACGGTCTTGTGGACGAAGTTTTATCTAAACGTCCATAAGTTTTAAAGAATTAATTATTGGAGTGAATATGTCCGAACATCCTCAAGGACAAAAGCATTGTTCATTTTGCGGTAAAACGCAGTCTGAAGTCGGGAAACTGATTGCAGGTGAGGACGCGTACATCTGTAATGAGTGTGTGGACGTATGTCTTGACCTAGTTCAGACCAGTCAGCAAGTTGAATCAAATGACTGGGCAACTCGTCCTTTACCAAAACCGCATGAAATCCGTGCTGCGCTTGACCAATATGTGATTGGGCAAGATGTTGCGAAAAAGACCCTCTCTGTTGCGGTATACAACCACTATAAACGCCTAAAAGTTGGCACCAGTGGTAAAAAACCAGAAGACGGTGTAGAGATTTCTAAAAGTAACATCATGTTGGTTGGACCAACAGGTTCAGGTAAAACACTGCTTGCTCAGACACTTGCGCGTCTTTTAGATGTGCCATTTGCGATGGCAGATGCAACGACTTTAACTGAAGCAGGTTATGTGGGTGAAGACGTTGAGAACATTGTTCAAAAACTCCTTCAAAAAGCCGATTACGATGTAGAAAAAGCGCAAAAGGGCATTATCTATATCGATGAAATCGACAAAATTACCCGTAAGTCTGAAAACCCATCAATCACTCGTGATGTATCGGGTGAGGGTGTTCAGCAAGCGTTATTGAAAATGATCGAGGGTACGGTTGCGTCGATTCCACCTCAAGGTGGTCGTAAGCATCCGCAGCAAGAATTTATTCAAATTGATACTTCAAATATCCTGTTTATCTGTGGTGGCGCATTCTCTGGTTTAGAGAAAATCGTACAGCAGCGTCAGGAAAAAGGCGGTATTGGCTTTACAGCTGAAGTGCGTAAGAAAGATGAAACTAAAAAATTATCTGACTTATTCCGCCAAGTTGAAGCGACAGATTTGGTTAAATTTGGTCTGATTCCTGAATTTATCGGTCGTTTACCTGTGATTGCTACATTGGAAGAACTCGACGAAGAAGCATTGATGCAGATTCTGACAGAACCGAAAAATGCATTGACACGTCAATACCAATATTTATTTGAAATGGAAAATGTTGACCTCGTATTTGAAGACTCAGCATTGCGTGCTGTGGCTAAAAAAGCACTCGACCGTAATACGGGCGCACGTGGTCTACGTTCGATTTTAGAAAATTCATTGCTTGAAACGATGTATGACCTACCAAGTCGTTCAGATGTCGGTACGGTTGTCGTCAATGAAGCGGTGATTAATGGTGAAGCGGAACCTGAATTTAAATCAGAACGTCAACCAAAGAAAACTGAAGAAGCTGCACCGAAGTCAGATTTAAAAGTTGTAAACTCTAAATCTGCTTAAGCGCTATTCGTCTGAAACGTGTGTAAATCCAAGATTTGCACACGTTTTTTATTTCCAAAAATAAAAGCAGAATGTTAATCTCAGCAGGATGGCGTGGATGCCTGAATGTAAAAAACTGAAAACAAAAGTGTAAAAATAAAAAAAGACGCAGTGAGGGATAATCATGCGTGGAGTTGCAATTCTACTTTTAAGCAGTCTAGCGCTGCTAGGTTGTCATGGAAAATCAGCCGTTGAGCAAACGTCATTGGCTTCAACATTAAAGCCCGTGGATCCTGAAAGTACACCGGGCCATATTGAGCAATATCGATTGGGTATGTTTACCATTGGTGGTTGGGTCAATCAGAAACAAGGTCGACATTTTCAAGAAGTGAAAGCTCAGCATGATCAAGCAGCGATTGTGTATTTATATCGTCCAGACAGTAAATGGAACCGCCAAGAAATTGTGGCCAGCAGCTTATTTCTCAACAGTGAGCGTATCCCAAGTTTATTGAATAATCATTATTACTGGGTGGAGTTACCAGCAGGGAATTACCGCTTATCGTCGAGTCGCCCTTTGGGTGTGAATCATTTTCAAAAGCCTAAATATTTAGACTTTGATGTTGAAGCAGGTCAAACTTACTTCATCAAATATGATGAAGAGAATTTATCCAGTAAACGAACAGTTTCAGGTCCATTGCTGCTCATGCCTGAGAAAATTGGTCGAAATGAAATCGCATTTACAGAGTTGAAATCCAACAGTTTTAACTTTGTGGCAAAAGATCAAAACACTGGAAAAGTGCGGAAAAGTGCGCAGAAGTTGAAGGCACCTCATTATGATCCTGCGGAAGATGTGCAGTTGACCAAGCCTTTTAAACTGTGGAATCCATTAACTTGGTAATGTAATTAGCTCGTGTTTTTGAGTGTGTGAAAGCATTAAATAGCGAATGTCATTCGACAGACAGTCTAAATATTGACAATAAAAAAGCACCCGATGGGGTGCTTTTTTTTGATCTTGAACGTGGCGAAATTAGTTCGCAGCAGCATCAACTACTGGGATTTTACCAATTTTTGCTTGCCAGATTTTTGGTGCAGTTGCGTGAACAGAAGTACCATTTACGTCAACAGCTACAGATACCGGCATGTCTTTTACAACAAATTTGTAGATCGCTTCCATACCTAAGTCAGCAAATGCTACAACTTCAGCTTCACGAATCGCTTTCGATACTAAGTAAGCAGCACCACCAACAGCCATGAGGTAAGTTGCTTTGTTGTCTTTGATTGCTTCAACAGCAGCAGGACCACGATCCGCTTTACCAATCATACCGAACATGCCAGTTGCTTCAAGCACTTGACGTGTGAACTTATCCATACGTGTTGCAGTTGTTGGGCCAGCTGGACCAACAACTTCGTCACCGACTGGATCAACAGGGCCAACGTAGTAAATAAATTTACCTTTTAGGTCAACTGGAAGTTCTTCACCTTTGTTTAACATGTCAACCATACGTTTGTGCGCAGCGTCACGACCTGTATAGATTGTACCGTTAAGAAGTAGTGTGTCACCAGGTTGCCAAGAGTTCATTTCTTCTTGAGTGATGTTATCTAAGTCAACACGTTTAGACGTTGATGAATCCCAAGTTACCGCAGGGTAGTCTTCAAGGCTAGGCGCTTGAATATGCGCTACACCTGAACCGTCTAATTGGAAATGCGCATGACGAGTTGCAGCACAGTTAGGAATCATACCTACTGGTTTACCCGCAGCGTGACATGGGTAGTCTTTGATTTTGATATCAAGAACAGTCGTTAAACCGCCAAGACCTTGAGCACCAATACCTAAAGCATTTACTTTTTCGAAGATTTCGATACGAAGTTCTTCGATTTGGTTTTGTGGGCCACGACGAAGGAGTTCATCCATGTTGATTTCTTCCATCAATGCTTCTTTTGCAAGCATCATGGCTTTTTCAGCAGTACCACCAATACCGATACCGAGCATACCAGGAGGACACCAACCTGCACCCATTGTTGGAACAGTTTTAAGTACCCAATCTACGATAGAGTCAGAAGGGTTAAGCATTGCAAGTTTAGATTTGTTTTCTGAACCGCCACCCTTAGCAGCAACAGTAATATCAACTTTATTACCCGGAACGAGTTTGTAGTGAATTACAGCAGGGGTGTTGTCTTTGGTATTTTTACGACCAAAAGCAGGATCAGCTAATACTGATGCACGAAGAATGTTTGAGTTTTCAAGATAACCTTGACGTACACCTTCGTTAATTGCATCGTCTAGGCTCATGGTTAAATCAAATTTAACGTCTAAGCCCACTTCAAGAAATACGTTCACAATACCCGTATCTTGACAGATAGGACGATGGCCTTCTGCACACATACGAGAGTTAATTAAAATTTGTGCAATCGCGTCTTTTGCGGCTTTGTTTTCTTCACGGTCATACGCACGGCTCATCGCTTGGATGAAGTCCTGTGGGTGATAGTAAGAAATGAACTGAAGCGCATCTTTTACCGATGTGATCAAGTCATCTTGCTTGATAATAGTTGTCATACAAATATCTCTTGAGCGGGCTGATAGCTAGCGGGCTAAATTATAAGACAAAAATACAGTTGTGTGGGTATTTCGCTTAATCTTTGGCCGAAAGTTTAATAGGCTTAAACAGCGCCATATTTAACTGTCATAAATGGCCTGAAAATGACATTTTAACTGTCATATTTCATGAAATATTTGTCACATAACTAGAGGAGGAGATATGTTTTAATTTTTAAGATATTGAAAATAAACAATATTTATTATTTTTGAAAATTTTATATTTGTCATATAACTGTCATATAACTTTTACATAATGACGTCATCAAAGTTAGAGTGTGAATTATATGGTTACTCCAGTGTTGTCAGTTATTGGTTTTTCTCTATTTATCGCAGCAACTTGGTTCTACGGTCAACAAGAAGATCAAGCCTAAAGCTTTATCTTCTTTTTTTTTTTGCTTTAAATTTTATAAAAATAATATTCTTCTTCAAATCTTCAAATCTTCAAATCTTCAAATCTAGGACTTACGCATTGACGGATTCAAAAAAGTATTAAAATACTTTATAAAGTATCTGTGATCAGACGAATTAAAAATGCTTCTACAGCAACTTGTACTCTACCCATTTATATGGGCTTTCTCAT
>NZ_VPDB01000151.1:0-2052 GCF_013417925.1 Acinetobacter sp. YH12218 | reverse complement strand
CTCGCCGCTACTGAGGGAATCTCAATTGATTTCTTTTCCTAAGGGTACTGAGATGTTTCACTTCCCCTCGTTCGCCTCATAAACCTATGTATTCAGTTTATGATACCCGCCTTATAGCGGGTGGGTTTCCCCATTCAGAAATCTCCGGATCACAGGATATTTGCCGCCTCCCCGGAGCTTATCGCAGGCTATTACGTCTTTCATCGCCTCTGACTGCCAAGGCATCCACCACATGCACTTAATTACTTGACTATACAACCCCAAACAGTCGCTAATACATACAAGTTGTATTTCGCGTCGCAAACTTAATTGCCACAGTTAGAGTCTCGTGAACTTAATCACTGTACAGCTTCAATTAGATTCATATACCAAAACGCTTGATTCAGTTAATTTCGCTAGTAACTCATTTTATTCAACTTTCACAATTGCTTGTTAGGTTAAATCAAACGAGTATGAACAAATTATTTCAACTCAAATATATTCTGTTAATGATTTAATGCATCCTCGTCGGAGTACATTACTGTGATAAATCACAGAGATTAATAACAATGAAGCGAATCATACGCCACTTTGTTGCTAAGCTCTATAAGCTATCAAACCGTTTGATTAAGGCTTAACCCACAAGACAACTACGCGATCACTTCGTGATCTTGTCTTGCATACTTTTTAAAAGCAGTGCTTTAAAAAGTATTCTGGTGGAGACTAGGAGAGTCGAACTCCTGACCTCCTGCGTGCAAAGCAGGCGCTCTACCAACTAAGCTAAGTCCCCAGCTTATCAATAAGTCAATGTTTCTGATTCTCTGTTTGCTTCCGTATTTTATTCAAATACTTCGTTAGTCAGAATGGTGGGTCTGACAAGACTTGAACTTGTGACCCCACGCTTATCAAGCGTGTGCTCTAACCAACTGAGCTACAGACCCTCAGATACATCGTCATGAAGAACAACTTGTTGTGGATTCTTACCAATCGTCAATCTTTCGTTAAGGAGGTGATCCAGCCGCAGGTTCCCCTACGGCTACCTTGTTACGACTTCACCCCAGTCATCGGCCACACCGTGGTAAGCGTCCTCCTTACGGTTAGACTACCTACTTCTGGTGCAACAAACTCCCATGGTGTGACGGGCGGTGTGTACAAGGCCCGGGAACGTATTCACCGCGGCATTCTGATCCGCGATTACTAGCGATTCCGACTTCATGGAGTCGAGTTGCAGACTCCAATCCGGACTACGATCGGCTTTTTGAGATTAGCATCTCCTCGCGGAGTAGCAACCCTTTGTACCGACCATTGTAGCACGTGTGTAGCCCTGGTCGTAAGGGCCATGATGACTTGACGTCGTCCCCGCCTTCCTCCAGTTTGTCACTGGCAGTATCCTTAAAGTTCCCGGCTTAACCCGATGGCAAATAAGGAAAAGGGTTGCGCTCGTTGCGGGACTTAACCCAACATCTCACGACACGAGCTGACGACAGCCATGCAGCACCTGTATGTAAGTTCCCGAAGGCACCAATCCATCTCTGGAAAGTTCTTACTATGTCAAGACCAGGTAAGGTTCTTCGCGTTGCATCGAATTAAACCACATGCTCCACCGCTTGTGCGGGCCCCCGTCAATTCATTTGAGTTTTAGTCTTGCGACCGTACTCCCCAGGCGGTCTACTTATCGCGTTAGCTGCGCCACTAAAGCCTCAAAGGCCCCAACGGCTAGTAGACATCGTTTACGGCATGGACTACCAGGGTATCTAATCCTGTTTGCTCCCCATGCTTTCGTGCCTCAGCGTCAGTATTAGGCCAGATGGCTGCCTTCGCCATCGGTATTCCTCCAGATCTCTACGCATTTCACCGCTACACCTGGAATTCTACCATCCTCTCCCATACTCTAGCTTCCCAGTATCGAATGCAATTCCCAAGTTAAGCTCGGGGATTTCACATCCGACTTAAAAAGCCGCCTACGCACGCTTTACGCCCAGTAAATCCGATTAACGCTCGCACCCTCTGTATTACCGCGGCTGCTGGCACAGAGTTAGCCGGTGCTTATTCTGCGAGTAACGTCCACTATCT
>NZ_VPDB01000150.1:0-2155 GCF_013417925.1 Acinetobacter sp. YH12218 | reverse complement strand
CTAGACAAAATGACACCAAATGAGTTTTACTATGATCAGCTACCGCAACAAAACAAGGTGGCTTAACTAGAGCAGAATATCACTTATAAATACGCTTTTAGTTGTTCAAACAAGTGGAACCACCTCTCATCAAACCTGTTGATTCATCGATAGAAATACCACCCCAGTTCATACCACCTAAAAGACTTGGCCATTCTATATATGGTTTTTCACCCGGCGGGGTATAAAGACCTTGATACACAGAATCTTTATAATCAATACGACAGTTTAATTGGTCAAAGGTAGAGATCCCCCACATGTCTTTTTCACGTAAAGTGTCATTCCCAATTTGTGGCATATCGACAGAATATGGTTGAGTTGGAGAAAGTTTTTCACCTTCAGCAGCACCAGAGGTTGGAACGGCTTTTTCAACCACTTTAGACACTGGTTTACCCGTACGACGGTCTAAGACAAAGATTTGTCCCATTTTAGTGGTTTGAATCAATGCAGGAACTTTTTCACCTTGATCATTGGTCATGGTGTAAAGCACAGGTTGTGACGGTAAGTCATAATCCCATACGTCATGATGCACAATTTGATACGACCACACTGTTTTACCAGTCGTTGCATTGACAGCAACGACAGCCGAACCAAATTTCTCTTTAGCACCACTACGGTCACCACCCCAATAATCTGGAGGACCATTACCAGTAGGTAAATAAACAAGATTTAAGTCTTTGTCATAGGTTGGAATGGTCCACATGTTTGGCGTTTCAAGGGTATAACCTTTACCATCTTTAGGCTCACCAACAAGTTCAGGATTACCAATATCCCACGCCCAAGCCAATTTACCTGTACGAACATCATAGGCACGTACGACACCAGAAGGCTCGCCGTGCACAATATCACGGACCCAGCCACCTAAAATTGCAACATGACCTGCAATGAGAGGAGTTGATGTTGGGTGGTAGCGTTTACTTTGTTCAGTTGGCCCCATGTCATGTAAAACATCGACTTGACCATTGATACCAAACTCAGGGCATAAAGCACCTGTTTTCGCATTCAAGGCAATTAAACGACCATCAACAGTAGAGGTTAAAATACGTTGTGGACATGCTTTGATGCCGTTAGATGCTAAATCGGCAGGTGTAAGTGATTTATCTTTAGTTGCATCGTAGTAGCCTACACCACGACAGGTAATATGTTCCGCAGTTTTTGCTTTAGGATCATATTTCCAAAGTGCTTTACCACTATCACCATCAATGGCAGTGATAATATTGGTCGGTGTACATGAATACAGTGTGCTACCAATTTGAATGGGTGTATTTTCGTCTACACCTGCTTTCAAATCACGACCCGTATGGTAGGTCCAAGCAACTTTCAAATCTTTGACATTTTCAGGGGTAATGTCAGTATATGGAGCGAAACGTGTACCGTTACCATTACGACCAAAATACTCCCAGTTGTCTGGGTTTTCAGCATTTGGTTTTGCTAAACTTGGATCTTGTACGAGATCAACTGGATTTAAAATTTTGCCATGTGGGAAGAATGCGGCAATCAGCGCAACCACACAGGCAGCTAAACCAACGAATCCAACTTGATTGGCTATTTTAACTTTTGTGAGCCTCAGTGCAGGCAGACTACGACTTGCCCATAGGCTTAAAACAAATAAAACAGTTGGGGTCACTAAACGTGGAATATATTGCCAAAAGTCAAAACCTTGCACTTCAGCAATTGCCCAGATCACAGTTGCAATAAATGTGATGATAGACAACCAAAAGCCAGCGGCTTTTTTCATTGCATATAAAACAGCGATGACGATATACGCAACACCAGCAATGAGATAATAGCTTGAACCACCGAGACTCAATAATTTAGAACCTTGGATGATTAAATATAGTGCGATCAGAGCAGTCAGTACGATAAAAAAATATCGGTAGACTTTAGCCCCTACACGCTCTTGCGGAGAGGTTTGTTCTGTGTTCATACCTTGCCTCTGGGTAATATAGGCTTGGTTAAATAGTCAAAAAATTAGAATAAAGTAAAGTCTTTAGGACTTACGCATTGACTGATTCAAAAAAGTATTAAAATACTTTATAAAGTATCTGTGATCAGACGAATTAAACATGCTTCTACAGCAACTTGTACATTACCCATTTATATGGGCTTTCTCATG
>NZ_VPDB01000149.1:0-2238 GCF_013417925.1 Acinetobacter sp. YH12218 | reverse complement strand
TGGAAGCAGATGAAATATTATTGGCGAGATTTTCAAGTCATGACAGCTGATAAAATAGAGCAATGGGTGGAGAGAGTATCAAACCAATTCGGAAAAGAATACATGTTTACTTTTTAATGACAGCTTAGGAATTTTGGGAGTAGAATCTGCAGTCACAGATAAATACCGAACTTTAAAAATCTCAGGTTCGGTTTTAAAACCCTCAAATGAAGGTATTAAACAAGCTCATGCGTATGCTAGTGAAGCAGGAATTCCTATTGCTGTACTAACTGATGGTATTACTTGGATAATATTCAAGACATGGGTCAAGGGGGGATATAGAGAAAAGGAAGCATTTGTTTTTCCTTCATTAGAAGCTATAGAAAATTCATTTAGTGTTTTTTATGAACTTCTTTCATATGAGAATTTTAATAATAAGACTTACAATACACTTTTTGACCAAGTGCATAATAATCGTGAGCAATTAACTTTACCTTTGATAGCTGCTCTCGAAACACATGAAATTAATATCCTTCAAAAATCTCCAATTTCATTTGATTTGGAAAAAATCTTTAATGGTTTTTTTACCCAATTAATTGGTGATGAAAACTCAGAAATAATGAAGGAGTGTTTTGTTGAGTCAAATGAAAGTCAAATTGCTGATTATTCTTTGGAAAAAATTACACAAAGTGTTTTAAATAATTTACCCCAAGATCAGAGTCATGTAGAAAGTGAATTAAGTAATTTAATTCAAGATAATGTACAAGCTCAAATACCTGCAGATTCGGATTTATCTGTTTTTATTGTAGGTCCTACTGGTTCAGGTAAAACTACATATATAGATAGATTCTTTTCCAAGATACTTCCAAAAAGTACGCGTGAACAATGTTTGACTATTAATATCAATTGTTTAGATGCTTCAGGTGATGAAGCTAATGTAATTAGTTGGTTGACGGAAAATATTATATCTGCATTAGAGAAAAAACTTTTTATAGAAAACTTTCGTAAGCATCCGGCTAACACAGCCTTACCAAGCGATCCTATAAGCCTTAATTTAGTTCCCACCTAAAAACAAGTGGGGACTTAATCCATGAACATGGATATATATTCAGCAACACCTCCTGTTGCTAAAAAACGCCGAAAATACAGCAAAGAATTCAAACTCAGTATTGTCAATGCCTGCAAAAATCCTAATACCTCGATCGCTTCGGTCGCACTGCAACATAGTATTAATGCCAACCTTGTCAGTCGTTGGATCAGGATCTTCAGCCATCATGATGGTGCCGTGCAGGATCCTACTCATGTGAATCCAGCATTTATTGCTTTGCCTTACACTGCTGCAATCAGCCAACCTATTGATGAGAGGATCACGTTGTGTATCACCGTGCCTCATACGAATAATGATATTCAGCTAAAATGGCAGACATCAGAAATACCTGCCTTGGCAGAATTACTCAAGGCACTGGCAACATGATCCGTATCAATGAAATTTGGCTCTCTACCCAGCCCATGGATATGCGAGCAGGAATGGATACTGTCATGGCTCAGGTGGTGAGAGCCTTTGGCTACATCAAACCGCATTGCGCCTACCTGTTCTGTAATAAACGTGGTCATCGTATGAAAGTGTTGGTACATGATGGACTGGGCATCTGGCTGTGTGCCCGGCGTTTGGAACAGGGTAAATTTCACTGGGCTCAAGTTCACCAAGGTGAAACCGTGGCCCTCAGCCCGGAACAGTTACAGGCATTAATCCAAGGTTTGCCCTGGCAGAGAATTGGATTGCAGCAAGTGGTGAATATGCTCTAAACCAAGCTCGACCATTCTGCCATCCTCCAAACGTTCTATTTCATTCTCTTCATGACCTCAGGCATACTGCGGTCATGAATACGCTGCCTGACTTAAGCCAACTGACCCATGAACAACTGCTGGAATTCACCAGACAGTTGGCGATGCAGCATCAGTCTCTAGCACAATCAAACCAGCAATTAGATGCCAGAGTTGAACATCTTGAAGTCACCAATCAGCAATTAGATTCTAAAGTTCAACATCTTTCTATTCTCAATCAAAAATACGAGCATGAACTCGCACTATTTAAACAGCACAAATTCGGCAGTAAAAACGAACATCTCACTGCAAAACAAATCCATCTGTGGGATGAGGCGGTCGAAGAAGATATCGCAGCAGTCGATCTGGAACTGGAGCGGCTAAATGCAGATAAAACTGATGCAGCAACACAGAAAGCCACAGTCAACAAACCTA
>NZ_VPDB01000148.1:0-2304 GCF_013417925.1 Acinetobacter sp. YH12218 | reverse complement strand
TATAAAGAGTTCCTGTACCGCCATACTGTCAGCGCAGTGCGGTATCGAAAGGTGCAATCTCTAAGATTGCATGGGTCGCAAAGATTCCCCCACCATAGCTCTTAGCTTGGTGGTGGGAGTATGTCAAGAATCCTTCTAAATCTGCTGTAGGTAGACTCCAGAAAATGCTCGAAAGGCGCTGTTCAGGCTGCGTTGGAATTGCTCCCGTAGGCATTACACCCATCATGATGTTGGAGCGGTCATAGAACTGATGCAAGATCTGCGGATTCAGCACTTCGCATTCAGGCACGATGATCCACTTTGCACCCCAAGGGTAGGCTTGGTTGAGCTTTTCCCATGCTTTAGGGCGTAAATGGCTGCGTGCGCCATTGGCGATCAACACGAGATCAAATTGACGTTGAAAGGATTGATCTGCGGATTGTCCAATCACGTTTATACCGTCACTGGACTCTTGAAGTTCATGTACCTCATGCGCCATACACCACTCAACGTGTTGAGGATATTCTCGGACTTTGGATGCAAGGACATGACAGAGTGTGGCACGGTGAATGCCGAGTCCATATGAACGTTCATCGGCTTGTCGATATTGACTGTTTATCAGCAAGTCGCCGCCAGCCAGTTGACCTTCAAGACCGGTTACCACAGCGCCAAGGCTTAAGGCTTGTTCCAAAATGCCTAAATGTTCGAAAACTGCCAGTCCGGCAGGTTGTAATAATAATCCTGCGCCCACAGGTTCAAGTTGTGAGACTTTTTCATATAAGCAGATCTGATGGCCTTGAGCAGCAAGCATTGCTGCAGCAGCTAATCCTGCCGTACCTGCACCGATGATGGCAATATTTTGAGTTTTCATTGTTTTAAAAGTTGATTTTATCTCAGCCCAATGTATCAAAGATGCTGCATAAAACCCAATAAAAAAGCCCTCAAAAGGGCTTTTTTAGGGGTGAGTCAAGTCTTACCAGTGTTCACCTGGGAATAGGCGAGCATATGCCTTTTGTACCCAATTGAGTTTTTCTTGCTTACCAATAGACGCTGAAGAGCTTGGGAACAAGTTATAACCAATCGACATGAGTTTGTTGTTAATGTCTGGAGCAATTGAGTAGGTAATAGAAGCCAGACGGCCCAAATTGGTCGCCACTTTCTTTGGACGTTTCACGATGGCATAGGCAATCAGGTCAGTCGCTTGTTCTGGAGAAAGCGTTGGAACGTATTTATAAATTTTGGTTGGAGCGATCATTGGCGTGCGCACCAATGGCATGTAGACCGACGTGATGGCAATATTATGCGAGTGAACTTCAGCGCTCAGGCAACGGCTAAAAGCATCTAATGCGGCTTTAGACGCAACATAGGCAGAGAAGCGTGTTGCATTGGCCAATACACCAATCGAACTGATGTTGATGATATGACCTTCACGACGAATCATCATTTTCGGCAGTAAATTCATCACCAAACGTACCGCGCCAAAATAGTTCAACTGCATAGTACGTTCAAAATCATGGAAACGATCGGTTGATTCATGTACGGCACGACGAATAGAACGGCCAGCGTTATTAATTAAGATATCAATATGATCGACGGAAGCGAGGATTTGTTGTGCCACAGCATCAATGGAGTCCATATCATTGAGGTCACATGGGAAAACATCGGCTTTACCGCCAGTGGCTTCAATTTCAGCTTTTACGGCATCAAGAGTTTCTTTGGTACGTGCAACCAGTAGAACATGTGCGCCTGCGTTGGCAAGGCGATGCGCTGTGGTTAAACCGATACCACTTGATGCACCGGTGATTAAAATGGTCTTACCGTTGACACGGTCAACGAAACGTTTCTCAAGTCTTGAATTCACGATGAGGTTCCCTGTTAAATCAGTTTTATTGTATTCATTTATCGGCCCGACAACGCTATGTGCAGGGCTGTTTTAAGTCAGCGGTATGATAGCGTTTTATTCAAAAAAAGCCATATGATAAGTAATTGATAATAAAATAATATTTAGAGTTTTTACTCTAAATTAAAATCCCTATTTACTCAATTTTTAACACATAAATATGTGAAAGAGAAGTGCTTTTATCAACATCGTTGCAACCTAAAAAAGTCGATTTTCAAGATAAATAAAATTGTAAATAAATATAGAAGCAGGGCCATAGATGCCTAAAGTTGGAAGGCGGATTATGTGGGAGTGGTTATTTAACTAAATGTGCGGAATTCTCCATCTATAATCTGTGATTTAGATGGAGATGGATAGCACGCCTTTTCAGTCGGGTCTTTCTTGGTTTTGGATGTATTCTCGAATTACATCAATTGTCGCTCCAC
>NZ_VPDB01000147.1:0-2333 GCF_013417925.1 Acinetobacter sp. YH12218 | reverse complement strand
AAAGCCCATATAAATGGGTAATGTACAAGTTGCTGTAGAAGCATGTTTAATTCGTCTGATCACAGATACTTTATAAAGTATTTTAATACTTTTTTGAATCAGTCAATGCGTAAGTCCTATAGAAGTATCAATCAGAGATTTTAAGTTATGAAAAAATTTAGCTTTACAATACATATAGTCGATCTGAATGCATCACATAATGGTTTTGAAGATAGGCTATATGAGGCAGGGTGTGATGATGCGCTTGTATGTTCAATCAATAAAAATTTATATCTAGAGTTTTCAAGAGAATCTAAAACACTCGATTTAGCTATTGAAAGTGCAGTAAATAATATTAAAAAAGCTAATGTAAAAGTAATTCGAATAGATGTTGAATAAACTGTACTATCTCAAAACCGATCTGACAGTTACCCATATTCAATAGTTGCTGCCAGTGAACCGTACCGAGTTTGCGGAGTCAAATATTCGAGAGCATGTTCCAATCAAAAAATTAAAATTCACGCTTGAAATGTAGTAGCTCAAATCTAATCTGACAGTTCCCTAATTTAATAGCAGCTGTCAGTTTAAATTTGAGCTAATTTTACTCAATCTTTATCGGTTTATTATTCTCTTTCCTCTAACTTTCGGAAGTGCCAATTTTTTATTTCATCATAGTCATAATATACACCAGCTTGTCTACTGGTTCCGCTTTTAATGCATGCTGGAAATGTTTCATCAGCAAGAGAAATCTTGCGTAATTGATTGAGCGAAATACTAAGCAACTTACATACATCTTTTCGAGTAATGCGTAACGGAACAAGTGATGTACTTTCTTTATCGAATAAAAATGGAGGCATTTTAATATCCTGCTTCGATTTAATTGAAGCGAGAATATCACTACTTGAAAAAATAATTTGTCGTACGTTAAATAAATGCAAAAATATTCAAATAAGTCTATAAATTAACCTATAAGGAACTATTTAAAGTTCCTTGGACCAGATAATTCATAAATTAGATCAGACCAAAATTGCATAATTTCTACTCTTTCACGTAAATGAGCACCTTTATCGTAGGCACCTTTCACTCCATTCTTGAGATGAGATAAAGCGGCTTCAATAACTTGTTCTCGATCGCTAAAATGATCATTTAAATGCGTACTAGCAATGTGTCGGAAACCATGGGGATTTTGTTGTCCGAAATAGCCTAATCTGTTTAATGCTGCATTGAAGGTTAAGTTTGAAATGGGTTTATTAATGCTGTCTCTTGACGGAAATAAATAACTGCTTTCACGATTTGATATTTGTTTTAACCTTTCAAGTAATTGCAAGGTTTGATTGGAAAGAGGGATTGCGTGCTCAATACCACGCTTCATAATGTCCGAAGGGCGAATCCAAACTTTATCTTCGAAGTTAAATTGTTCCCATTTTGCTTGGCGCAATTCCCCAGGTCGTGGAAACATTAAAATCAACAATTCCAGTCCGATGCTAATCGTTTCGGATTTATATGTTCTGATTCTTTCTAACATAAGAGGCAATTCATTTAATCCAACATGCTTCATGTTACTAGCGATTTTTTTGTCTAAGAATTTATTAATGCCTGCAAGTGGGTTGTATTTGGTCTTATTTTTAAATACAGCAAGCTCATAAGCATTTCTACAATATGAAATCAGCTTCTCAATACGATTGAAAATTTTTTCTTCACGCTGTTTAGTTTGAAAAAATAAAAGCCATTCGCTAGAAGAAATATCTTCATATTTACGATGAGAAAAAGTCGGTAAAATGTGTTTTTCGATTGATTGCACTTCTTTTTTGAAAGTTGAAGGCTCCCATGTATTTTTTTTGGTATCAATCCATTCATTCAATAGTGAGCCAAATAATTTGTCATGTTCGATTTTTTCATTTTTTAATCGATCATTTTTAGATTCAAATTGAATTTCTCCAGTTTCGTATTTATATACTAATGATCGTGCAGCCTTAACAGAAATTTCAGGGTAGGGGCCTAATCCTCTCCAAGTCCATTTACCATCACTATTTTTAATTCGATATTGCCAAGATTTTTTACCAGAAGTTTGAACTCTCATGTAAAGCCCGGGGATATCGGAAATTCGGTATTCTTTATCCTTTGGTTTTTTCGAAGAATAGGCTACATCCGTTAAAAGTTTAGCTTTAGTCATAATATATTGATTTTCCTTGCATGAATTAATCGTTTGTATCCTGAGTTATAGTTTTAACTTTGTACACGACAAAAAAAGATAACTCATTGAAATAATGGCATAATACTTGTTTTCTGACGACGAATATGATGACACATTTCAATGAGTTACATCTCATCTTAAACAAATATCTAAAGTGGAA
>NZ_VPDB01000146.1:0-2356 GCF_013417925.1 Acinetobacter sp. YH12218 | reverse complement strand
ATGAAGACGGCTTACGCCACCATCAAAGGTATTGAGGTGATGCGTGCACTACGCAAAGGCCAGGCCTCAGCATTTTATTATGGTGATCCCCTGGGCGAAATGCGCCTGGTAAGCAGAGTTTTTGAAACGTAAGGCCTTTGAATAAGACAAAAGGCTGCCTCATCGCTAACTTTGCAACAGTGCCCTCGCGATGACATCGCCCAGCGGCTGGCCATCATCCTGTGCATCGACCAGGGCGCCCCCGATCTCGGCGAAGGATTTCAGGGTGTCACGCACCACCCCCGCTTCGTCTGCGACCTTTGCATGGCAAATACGCTCCGAAGCACGGTAGAGACGGCCGACGATCCGGTCGTGGGTTTCGACCACTGCGTCGGCCAACATCGCCTGCCATTCCGAGACGCAAACAGCCAAGATCGCAAGCCGCCTGTCCTCCGGGAGATCGCGCATGCCGTCGGCATAATACCGTTCACCCTGCCTGCGCAGACGAGTCACCCGATGGGCAGGAACGCCGGCAAGCAGATCCTCGGGGAGATCGACGCGTTGCAGATATTCGAGCCGGTCGAGCAGCCGGTTGGCCGACGAAGAGTTCGAGCCAGGCTCGAACTGGCGCAGCCACACAAAACGGGTCACCCGATCATCAGCCGTCTCCTCGAGCAATGCCAGCAACTGTTCTCGGATCGACATAGGCAGCCGACTGGCGATCCTCGTCTCGATGCGTCGCTCGGCATCGACGAGAGCCGCGGCACAAAGCCGCTCGATCGTGGATGTCGCGGGAAGGACAGTGCGGGTGCGTCGGCACTCGGCTACGAAGCGACGGGCGATATCCTCGTTCGACACCGCCATCTCGGCTTCTCGGAACAACCATTCCTTCAGCTCGCTCGCACCACGTCCGGAGAAGGTGCGGAAGCCGTAGAGCCCCCGTAACTCGGCAAGATGCTCGTGCCGTGTTTCCTCGCGGGCAGCATAGTCTACGAGATCGTCGGCACCCAGGCCAAGCTGCGCTCCGATAAATTCGATGACCTCTGCAGGGATCAGTTCGCCTGGAGCCAGCACCCGGCCGGGATAGCGCAGGACACACAATTGCAGGGCGAAGCCGAACCTGTTGTGAGCGCGCCGACGCAGCCTGATATGCCCAAGGTCTTCATCACTCAGCGTATAGTGCTTGAGCAAATCCGTCTGTGAAGTCGGCAAGCGCAACAGCGCGTCTTTCTGCCGATCGGTTAGAGTGACGCGACGCGGCATACATGTTCCTTTTTCAAAATCTGATAGCGTTCAAGACGCTTTGTTTATGAAGCTGGTTGAGATACATTTCCAGAGGTCAATGCAATCGTGGCCGAAGCGCCGCCTCAAACCAACGTTTGTGATACATGCTGATCGGATATGCCCGCGTCTCCAAAGCCGATGGCTCGCAGTCTCTCGACCTGCAGCACGACGCCTTGCGCGCCGCAGGTGTCGAACGGGACAATATCTATGATGATCTTGCTTCCGGCGGTCGTGATGATCGCCCTGGCTTGACTGCCTGCCTCAAGTCATTGCGTGACGGCGATGTGCTGGTGGTCTGGAAGCTCGATCGCCTCGGACGATCGCTTGCCCATCTGGTCAACACGGTGAAGGAGCTGTCAGACCGCAAGATCGGCCTGCGGGTTCTGACTGGAAAGGGCGCTCAGATCGACACCACGACTGCGTCCGGTCGCATGGTGTTCGGAATCTTCGCCACCTTGGCCGAGTTCGAGCGGGATCTGATCCGAGAGCGCACCATGGCGGGTCTCGCCTCCGCGAGAGCGCGCGGTCGCAAGGGCGGACGAAAATTCGCGCTCACCAAAGCTCAGGTGCGTCTCGCGCAAGCCGCCATGGCCCAGCGCGATACTTCAGTTTCCGATCTCTGCAAGGAACTCGGCATCGAGCGCGTCACTCTCTACCGATATGTCGGTCCCAAAGGCGAGCTCAGAGACCATGGAAAGCATGTTCTCGGACTTACGTAGCAACTCGTTTCTTTTCGCAGGTTGAGCCACAGAGGTGGATCAGGAAATTTGAACAACACTTATAAGTGATATTTTGCTCCCCAAATGATGTTATAAACATCAATATATGGAGTATTTTATGACACGTAGACCAAGAAGAAATCATTCAAATGACTTTAAAGCTAAGGTAGCACTTGCTGCGATTAAAGCAGAAAAAACACTTGCTGAATTGAGTGCTGAATTTGATGTTCATCAAAACCAAATTATTGACTGGAAAAATCAACTGATTTCAGCTTCCTCGCAAGCTTTCGATCAATCAAAAGCTCCAACAGAACCACCCATCGATCTAAAAAAACTACATGCAAAAATCGGTGAGCAGGCATTAGAAATTGATT
>NZ_VPDB01000145.1:0-2403 GCF_013417925.1 Acinetobacter sp. YH12218 | reverse complement strand
TGCCTAAACCCTAAATCATTGACATAATTCCAGACGAAGTTCACTTCTGATGCTAGTTGGTCTAACACCTTGCAATGTTTGTCTTTTATACGTAATTTAAGGGTTTTCATGTACTTATATTAACAATTAAAACTCAAGGAAAATAGTCCTTAGTTAAATCAAACGACACTTCATGTCGTGTCGCTTATATCTCTGACCTGAAGGACAGAGTTTTACGCTCCATTTGATAAAATCGGACCTACCTACTGAACAATTAGCTGTATTAGAAGCGTTGCCAATGCCTGCTGCGTTATTTTCTGCGACAGCTGAGCTGATATGCGCCAATCAAATATTTAAACATCGATTTCAGTCAGACTTACAAGAGATTGTATTGAATCATGTGTCCGTGATGCAGCAAAAAACCAAAGCCACAAGTTCTGAGTTTGATTTACGCTGTTTAGAGAACGATAGCATTGAACCCTTTATGTATAGTGAAAATGAACGGCATTATTGGTTCACGTTCAAACCAAAGTTTCAACAAAGTGGCGATTTGGAACATGTGCTGTTGTGCTGTGCGGACATTACAAATTTAAAGCAAGTCGAATTATCGCTGTTGAAACATAACCAACAACTCGAACAACAAGTTTATTTTGATTATCTGACAGGGATAAGAAATCGACGAGGTTTTGATTTAGACCTTTCTCAGTGGCAAAAAAGCTTCGCGGTCGAACAAGCAGATGAAATTTGTTTGATGATGCTCGACTTAGACAATTTTAAGCAAATCAATGATATCTACGGTCATGCGTTTGGCGATGAAGTTTTAAGAAAAAGTGCGCAGCTTTTAAGGATGCAAATTAGTCAACATGCAGATGCACAAATATATCGCATGGGTGGGGAAGAGTTTGCAATGATTTTGCCACGCACGGCTATATCGACTGCATGTTCGATTGCTCAACAATGTTGTGAGCAAATCTATGCTTCTTCGATGAATTATGCGGATAAGGCTTTACAACTGAGTATCTCATGCGGAGTGGCCTTGTGGGATGGTACAGAGTCATTTTTTGAAACATTGGCACGTGCCGATCAGGCTTTGTATCAAGCCAAGAAAGGCTCGAAAAATTGTACCTGTTTTAATGATGGACAAAATGTGGCGCTATTTGAGGAAACGACATTTAAAAAACCATCAGACTGTGGGAAAAACACATAGATTTAGGCCGTAACATAGAGAAAGATTTGAGAAAGCAGTATGATGCAACAGGTCAAAATTGACAGAAAACATTGGCAGTCGATTTGCTAATGAACGAAGCAGTTAAATATTTAAAGTATTTGAGGTGAATGTGTCTTCTTTAACAGACGTTTCCACACATGCCCTGACAGAAGCGCAGCAGCGTATTCAGCAGGATTTACTGACAGCGCTTGATGCATTTTCAATTCCAGAACCCTTAAAAGGGGCGGTGTATCATGCTGTGATGTTGGGTGGAAAACGTGTTCGACCGGCACTTTGTTATGCAACAGCAGCATTAAAACCCAATACTAATTTTGCAGCAGTACGCCGTGCTGCGGTGGCGATTGAATTTATTCATTGTTATTCATTGGCACACGATGATTTGCCGTGTATGGACAACGATTTACTCCGTCGTGGTCAACCAACCTGTCATGTGGCTTTTGGTGAAGATACGGCTTTACTTGCTGGCGATATTTTACAATCGATGGCTTTTGAAGTTTTAGGCAGCCGTCTCTTTGATCAAGGCCCAGCCGTTGAAGCGCCGATCATCTTGAAGCAAATGCAAATTTTAGCGACTGCAACTTCAAAAATGGTCAATGGACAAGTTCTAGACTTACAAGCGGAAGGCAAGCATGTCAGTCAGGATGAACTAGAAAATATTCATCGAAATAAAACTGGTGCTTTAATTTCTGCCGCAATCATGATGGCGGCAGTGACAATATTTAATGGCACAGATCAAGCCATTCCTAAACTCCGTGAGTTTGGCCTAGCGATTGGTTTAGCCTTTCAGGTGCAAGATGATATTTTAGATATTATTGCTGACACTGAAGCATTGGGTAAAACAGCGGGTAAAGATCAACAAGTGGATAAATCCACATATCCTGCGCTAATGGGTCTTGATCAAGCCCAAGCTTATGCAGAAGAATTACATGCACAAGCGCTTCAAGCTTTGGATTATTTTGCAGAAGATGCGGCAGAATTACACAAGATCACGCAGTTTTTATTAAAACGTCAAAGTTAATATGACGCAGTAAAAGACCTCAGCCCACACATGTAACATGTTGTGGGCATTTTTCTCTGTACACGACAAATTTCATAGGATCCTTGTCCTATCAGGCTTTTTCTTTCTTAAAATTGCTAGCACTTTCTTAAATTCTTCTTTTTTTCCAAAACCAATCAAACGTAGAATAGCCATTTGA
>NZ_VPDB01000144.1:0-2421 GCF_013417925.1 Acinetobacter sp. YH12218 | reverse complement strand
ATGGGGTGAAGCTTTAGAAATAAAGGCTTCTCATAATTTACTTGAGCAAACCAATATTCGTTTCCAAGGGCAATATTACGATAGTGAAACTGGATTACATTATAACCGTTACCGTTATTATGAGCCGTATAGTGCGAGATATGTAAGTAAAGATCCTATTGGACTAGCTGGCGGACTTAATAATTTAGCTTATGTAAGTGATCCGAATCAGTGGGTAGATCCGATGGGGTTAACTGAATGGACTGGTTCAAGTTATCAAGTTAGTGTTCTTGCCGGAACAGGAATTAAATATGATTTAAGATCCCAATGCCTAAATAATGAAAGAGGTGTCGCATCAATAGTTGTTGGTGGTGGCTCATATGGGCGGGGGGGCACTTTAGGAGCGGCAGGAAGTAGATCAGTAACTTTTCATGACCCATATGATGGTGTTTATAAAGACGCATTGAATGGTGGGTGGGGAGATGTAAGTGCTAGTGTTGTATTATTTAGAGGTATAGGTTTTGGTAAAACTGGTTTAGGTGAAGCATCTAGTGATGGCTTAATGTCGACATATGATAGAGGAGTCGCTGCTAGTGCTGGAATTTCAAGTGGACATGTTATACCTAGTTTATCTAGCTATAAGGTTGAAGCTTGTTTTACAAATGACCCACGTGGGCCCATTTGTAATGGTCGAAATGGTAGATGTGAAAAAAGTGTACCTAAACCAAAGCCCCGATCATATATCGATCCCAAAACCATTCCTGAGTATGATCCTCGCTCTCATGCACATATTCCGCCAAATAATGTCAACATTAATGACATTTTTAACAAAATGAGTTTTTAAGAGGTTATGTACAAAATGCTGAAAAAGAAATTATTAGTGAGTCTAGCTGTAAGTATATGTATTACTGCTTGTAATGCTTCAAATACATCATCTGATTTAAATATGACATTTGAACAAGCTGAGCAGTTAAGATCACAAGCAGAAGCTGCACCATCAAACTCTGATGAAAAGAAAGAATATTATAAAAGACTCGAACCTATTTATGAAAACTTGGCAAAAGAGGGTAATAGTGATGCTCAACTAATATTGGCAGATATTTATTTTAAAGCGCTGAGTGGAACTTATGATACTAAAAAATCATTTGAGTGGACAAAAAAATCGGCAGATAATGGAAATGTCTCCGCTATGTATAATACTGGTTTTAAGTACTACACTGGAACTGGAGTTCAAAAAAGTATAGAAAATGCAAAAAAATATTATCTTAAAGCTGCTAAGTTGAATGATGTTGATGCAATGGGCTCTATAGGCTCTATTTATATTGAAGAAGGAAATATTGAAGAAGGGTTAAATTATTTAAAAAGTGCAGCCGAAAAAAATGATGCTCTTTCATTATTTGAGTTAGGGTTGATATATTGCGAAGGTGTGGTTGTTAAACAAGACTATAAAATTTGTAATAATTACTGGGAAAAATCTGCATCATTAAATAATGCTGAGGCTGCTTTAAATTTGGGTATTAATTTGATAAATAGTAATGGTATCACTAAAGATGTGGATCGAGCTATTAAGTATTTTGAATTAGCTAGTAAAATGAGTAAAGGACAAGCATCTTATAACTTAGGGGTCATATATTCATCTCCAGATTATAATAAGTTAAATGAAAGTTTATCTCAATTTTACTTTAATAAAGCATATGAGCAAGGCATCTCAAGTGCAAAAGAAAAGATAAAACAGTAAGTATTCAAATAATTTTCTGTAATTTATAAGAGATAGCATAATAATGCTCAAAAATAAAGTTCTGTTTATTTCCGCTATAAGCATTGTTATATGTAGCTTAATTGCTTGTACAAATTTGAATAAACAGGACAAGTTCCCTACGCTCGAGGAAGAGTGTAAATTAGCAGGAAGTAGTAGTAAGCAGTGTGAAATTCTTAATTTAAAAGATTTATCCTTAGATGAAAAAGAGAATCTAATGGGATGGGTCTATCTAAATGGGTTAGATAATATCAAACCTAATTATGATAAAGCTTACTATTGGTTTGAAAAGGCTGCAAAAGCTAATAACCATGAAGCTATAAATTCATTAGGTATGATTTATTTTGCTGGGTTAGGAAAAGATAAGGATTTTCAAAAGGCTGAAGAATGTTTTTTAGAAGCAAATAGGTATGGTAACAAAGATGCTAAATTGAACTTGGCAGAACTATATAGAGTTAAAGATTTTGGTCGATCACCAGATTTTGAAAAAGCAGAGCGTTGGTATTTATTAGGAGTCCAAGATAATCCTTCACGGGCATATGAGGGGTTATCAAAAATGTATAGCCAAATCCTAAAAACTATAGAACAATAGAGATATGGGATATTCAAAAGATTTTAAAGACAAAGTCATAGAAATTATGATTCGAGATGAAATGTCTGTGCGAAAAGCAGCACAGCATTTTAAC
>NZ_VPDB01000143.1:0-2451 GCF_013417925.1 Acinetobacter sp. YH12218 | reverse complement strand
AAAATCATTTGAATGATTTCTTCTTGGTCTACGTGCCATAAAATACTCCATATATTGATGTTTATAACATCATTTGGGGAGCAAAATATCACTTATAAGTGTTGTTCAAATTTCCTGATCCACCTCTGTTCGACGCAATTAGAATGTTCAATCTTCAATAGCTGCAAACATATTGCTGTCAGCAAAGCGAAAGCCAAGTATTAAAACTTGGCTTTTTTTATGTCCAAGTTCTATTGCTCTGGATTGGTTTGATCTTGGTCTTTAGATGGTGCTGTATTTGATGGATCTTGTGCAATATCGGTGGTTTCAGCATGATCACGATAACGGTTTGGCTTGAGGGTAGTTTCGGTATTTTCAGAGCCTTTGTATGATCGGCTACGATTGGCGCGTTCACGTAAACCGCCTTTTTTGATTAACTGCACCATCATCTAGAACCTCATTGCTATCGCCATAGTTTAAAGAATTTTCCTCGTGAAGATAAGTAAGCAGGGCGATGCAAGCGCATAAAAAAGCCTGAAATCATTCAGGCTTTCATCATTTTAATTTCTCGCTTTGAATGACTTTAAAGCAACTGGATAATAGCGCTTAAATACGGATTGTCTAATATTTAGGTATTGCCAGCCTGTTCATGGGGCTATATTTGGCTGTTGTAAAAAAGCTTAATTTTTACCATCCTGCTTGAGTACTTCAAAGATGTTGAGTTGGGTTGTAGCTTCAGTATCGTGCTGTTGCAAATACACTTGGACACTCTTAAATAGAATGGCAACAGCCAAACAACTGAGTATGCAAAATATCCAAAAGCCATATGGGCTACGGATATTATGCGAGCCACATTCGGAACATTCTTTATCGCTTGAAGCCAATACTTTATTGCAACAAGCACAGTGATATTGATAGTGCATTGCTTTTCTCCATTTAGTCGAATTTGACCAACATTCTTGTTGTTATTGTCAACCATCAATCCGTGATGATTGTTTTATCTTAATGTGCAAATAAGCTGCTGTACAAGTTTTAAACGGTTTGTTTTGCTCATTATTGTGTAAGTGAAAAGCGTCAGAGAGTTAAATATTTGTTTTATTACTAATTTATAAATGAAACAAGACATGAATTTTCAGTCATAAAAAAAGCCAGTTCGAAAACTGGCTTTTGCTGTTCTGTTTAAACTGAATTATTGACCAGAGCGGATGATGTAATCAAAAGCAGATAATGATGCTTTCGCGCCTTCACCTGTCGCAATGATGATTTGTTTGTACGGTACTGTTGTACAGTCACCAGCAGCAAATACACCTTTTACATTGGTTTCGTTACGCTCGTTAATTACGATCTCACCACGGTTTGAAAGTTCAACTGCTGTTTCTTTTAAGAAATCAGTGTTTGGTAACAAACCGATTTGTACAAAGATACCAGCCAATTCAATCGTTTTGATTTCATCAGTTGCACGGTCTTTGTAGTTCAATGCAGTCACTTGTGAACCATCACCGACCACTTCTGTAGACAATGCATTCATGATCACAGTCGTATTCGGTAAGCTGTTTAACTTGTCTTGAAGGACTTGGTCAGCACGAAGTTTAGTATCAAACTCAACAAGTGTTACATGTTCCACAATACCTGCAAGGTCAATCGCCGCTTCGACACCTGAGTTACCACCACCAATCACCGCAACACGTTTACCTTTAAACAATGGACCGTCACAGTGTGGGCAGTATGCAACACCACGAGTACGGTATTCTTGCTCACCTGGAACATTCATCTCTCTCCAACGTGCACCTGTTGAAAGAATCACTGTTTTAGATTCAAGTTTTGCACCATTCTCTAAAGTTACTTCAACCAAACCATTGGCTGTTTGATCTGCACCTTTGATGTCAGATACACGTTGCAAGTTCATGATGTCCACACCGTACTCACGTACATGTGCTTCCATTTCAGCAGCAAACTTAGGACCTTGAGTCTTTTGAATCGACGTGAAGTTTTCAATGTCCATGGTATCCATGACCTGACCGCCCATGCGTTCAGCCACGATACCGGTTTTAATGCCTTTACGTGCTGCATAGATTGCAGAAGTATTACCCGCAGGGCCACCACCAATCACAAGAACATCAAAGGCGTCTTTGGCATTCATTTTCTCAGCATCTTTCGCTGCAGAGTCAGTGTCTAATTTGGCAATGATTTCTTCCAAAGTCATACGGCCTTGACCGATGTGATTACCGTCTTGGAATACCATTGGTACAGCCATGATTTTGCGTTCTTCCACTTCGTCTTGGAAGAATGCACCATCAATCATGGTTGCAGTTGTGCCTGGGTTATAGATCGCAATCAGGTTCAAGGCTTGAACCACGTCAGGACAGTTATGGCAGCTTAAAGATACAAACACATCAAAGTCAGTTTTAAGACCTAGACCTTTGATAGTGTTCAGTACTTCGTCAGAAACTTTCGGTGCATAACCTGAAGTTT
>NZ_VPDB01000142.1:0-2561 GCF_013417925.1 Acinetobacter sp. YH12218 | reverse complement strand
CAATTAATTTGATGGCTTCAGCTTTAAATTCTGTGGTGTAAGTCTTGTGTTTCTTGCTCATGGTAAACTCCTGATGAGTGTGTTTAGTTTACCAAGTTAAAACCTCCTGTTTTTTCAGCACACATCATATTAAAAACACATCAAACATACGGCCGTGGCTATCGTGCAGAAACATATAATTTACTCTACAAAGCTGCCGGTTTTGGTTTGCCTGATGTTTTTGATTATCTCCTGAATATCGGACTCACAGTAAAATATACCGATGGTAACTTACTAAATACACATTTTGATGGTCGCTCCCCTCAACTCGCTTTAACCCAAAAAATTTTAAAACTGGGTGTCGAGCCAAATGCTTCAACCATCACAATCATGCAACAACGGAACCTTAAACAACACTACCCTGACACCTACCAAGTCATCCTGTCCAATCTAGAACAGAAAAACCGTAAACTTTAATTAATTACAGCCTGACTGGTTTTGTTTATACTTCAGCTTGATCTATTTTGATGTAAGAATACCCTATGTTTAAAAAGTTGCTCTTGGTTTTAGCCATATTATTTCCATCTGCACTCTATCTGTATATTGTGAGCCGCGATGACAACAAAGCCCCTGTAGCTGAACAAACTCAAGTACCTGCAACTTCTGAAGCTGAGTATCAAACTCCTGACCATTAATCCAATGGTCAGTGCTAAAGATTTAAATTTTAGATCAGTATTATTACATTATAAGAAAAATTCGATTTATCAATCATTTCACTGCATTCAATCATAAAATATACCTTTCATTCAATTTTCTTTTCACTATGCAATCTCCCTCTGAACCTTCGCAACACTCGTCTGCTGAAGGTAAAAGTCCATCGCTTAAACGTGCGATGACGACTCGACACCTTGTGATGCTCTCACTTGGTGGTGCAATTGGTACTGGTTTGTTTATGGGTTCAGGTGAAGTTATTTCACAAGCTGGGCCTTTAGGCGCTGTTCTTGCCTATATTATTGGCGGTTTGATTGCCTACATGGTCATGCTCTGTTTGGGTGAACTTGCCGTACATTTACCTGTTTCTGGCTCTTTTGGTGCTTTTGCGACTAATTATATTGGCCCGGGTACCGGCTATATGGTGTCTTGGATGTACTGGTTGGGCTGGTCTGCCACCTTAGGTACAGAATTTACTGCGGCGGCTATTTTGATGCAGGAATGGTTTCCACAAACCTCTATTTGGTTATGGACACTGATCTTTGCTGCTGGTGTAATGATTTCTAATCTAAGTTCTACACGCACATTCGCAGAGTCAGAATTTTGGTTATCCATGGTGAAAGTTGCAACAGTGTTGATTTTCATCATCCTTGGTTTTGCCTGCATCTTTGGTTTCGTACCTTTCCAAGGCTATGAATCAGCTCCAATGTTCCACAATTTGACAGAACATGGTTGGCTGCCAAATGGTTTGTTCCCTCTGTTTGCCACGCTATTGATCGTGAACTTTGCCTTTAATGGTACGGAGATGATTGGTATCGCTGCAGGTGAAACTGAAAACCCTGAAAAGAATGTGCCTAAAGCCATTCATGCTGCGGTATGGCGCTTAATCATTTTCTTTGTCGGCACTATTATCGTCATCAGTTCCCTGTTGACCTATACCGATGCAGGTTTAAATGTTGGTGGACATGGCGGCTTAAGTAGTAGCCCATTCGTTTCCGTATTTAACCTGATGGGCATTCCCTATGCAGAAGACTTAATTCGTTTCGTCATTATTACGGCTTTACTGTCTACAGCTAACTCTGGTTTATATGCTGCATCACGTATGATGTGGGCGCTGTCCGCACAAAAACAATTACCACGTGCTTTCGGCAAATTAAGCAAAACTGGTGTGCCTTATATTGCTGTATTGGTCACTATGATCGGTGGTTTACCAGGTCTATTGTCAGAACAATTTGGCGCAGATGTGATCTTCAAGAACTTGATGGGGGTTGCCGCTTTCACCATGGTGATCGTGTGGATGAGTATTTGTTGGAGTCAATTTAACTTCCGTCGCCAATGGCTGAAACAAGGTCATAGCGTGTCAGAGCTTAAATTCCGTACACCATGGTTCCCACTGGTTCCAATTCTTGGCTTTGTCTGCTGTACCGCAACAGGTTTAAGTATGGCTGCAGATCCTGAAATGCTTTCAGGCTTTATTGGCTGTCTGATCTTTATGGCGGCGTGTTATGCAGGTTATTATTGGTTATATCACGATAAATAAAATAGTTAAGGTGGCTCATTAGCCACCTTTTTTTATGAAACTATTTCTCTTCCCTATGAGAGAAAAATTAGGGTTTCCATATAAATTCAAAAATGATTTGTGGGAGCGGTTTAATCCACAAAAACCACTGTACAAATTATAATTTAAAGAAATAGTTCAACTGCTTTTCGTCAATGAGTTTTTATCCCCGCTCAACACCAAGATATATTAGATCTCTTGCGAAAGTAAAAACCACATCAATCTAAGTTTCATGAGATATCAGAACTTAAACCGTTTTTCAGATTCTGAATTTAAACGCTTGGTTGGCGTACCTCGACCAGTTTTTACCGAA